>MVRS01000235.1 GCA_002067975.1 Syntrophorhabdus sp. PtaU1.Bin058 | reverse complement strand
ATCCACCGCAAGGCACGGAAGAAGCTGCTTCCCTTCTGAGGTCTTAAAGGAATGACCATGGATAACACCACACACCCCACCGTCACTATCGGTCTACCGGTCTTCAACGAGGCCAGCTGGGTCCGAAGGGCCCTCGATTCGCTCCTCAACCAGACGTACAGGGATTTCGAGGTCATCATCTGCGACAACGCGTCCGATGACGCCACCGGGGAGATCTGCATGGAATATACCGCCCGGGAACAGAGGGTCAGATATTTCAGGCACGAATCCAATATCGGCGCAAACAACAATTTCCGGCACGTTGCCGGGCTCGCACAGGGCAGATACTTTATGTGGGCCGCTGCCGATGACTGGTGGGAGCCTGCCTTCGTGGAAACGCTCGTCAGGGAGCTTGAGACACACCCTGAGGCAGGACTTGCAATGACCTCGTTAAACCGTCACTGGGATGACGGGACCCACCTGAACGCGGTCCGGTTCGAGGGTGAACGGGACCCCAACAACATGACCTTCTTCCACCTGGCGATCAATATGATTGCCGCAGGCATCACCCAGTACCACTATTTTATCTACGGTCTGTATTGCATTGACTTTTTACGATCGGCGCTTGCCATACCCATCCCTGACGTACCGGTGCCGGACCGCCTGTTCATGACCCAGGTAGCCCTTGCTACGAGGATACGGTACGTGGACAGGTTTCTCCATATCAGGACCGTCCACCGTACGCCATCGACGGAAAGGCTTGCGAACGAGGAATATATCAAGGTGGACAAGACAGACAAGATGGGATACACCAGGACGTGGCTCGCCATTGAACCCTATCTGTGGGCATCGCAGGCGATCCCGCCCCACAGGAAGTACCTCATCCCCATCATTGCCGATACCTTTGCACGTACGAACAGGGTGTTCTTTTACCAAAACGATAAAGGGGACGCGCCTCCCGGCGCACACCATGAAACCGGCAGCGAAGACCTGTCGGTAATAGAGCAGTTGAGGACCACGGGCCACACGGCAGAGTCCCACAAGATGGCCTCAGCCCTTGCATCGGAGAACCAGGGCGATATAGACCTCCTCAATCTCCTCGGCGAGATAAAGCTTCAGATAAACCACGACGACAGCTCGAAGAATATCCTGCTCGATGTGATCAAAAGCAGGCCCGGCGACAGTAAGGCATTGAAGAACCTCGCCATCCTGTCGTGGAGAAAGAAGGCGCCGGACGAGGCCCTTGCGTTTGCGAGAAAGGCCGTTGAGTCAGACAAGAACTATATAGACGGCCACATCGTACTGGGAAGGATCCTCGTCGAGCTGGGGAAACCCGACGAGGCAGCCGCCTATCTTCACCATGCGTTGAGGATAAGCCCCGACAACCTCGACGCGTTAAAGGGCATGGCCCTCGCGTCGCTTAAGTCGAACAACCTGAAAAAGGCGCAGGAATTCCTGAATAAGGCGCACAACATATCGCCTGCGGACAGCGAGACCCGCGTATTGCTGTCGCAGGTCCTGGACAGGATGGGACAGCAGGTCCGGCAGGCATAAGATTTGCAGTTATATTAAACGTGGATACGGAAGAGGTACGGACAATATAGAGTAAGGACGGACAATGAACATCATGGCCTTAATCCCAGCGCGCAGCGGCTCAAAGAGGGTACCCCTGAAAAACATCAAGCCCCTCTGCGGAAAACCGTTGATCGCCTATACGATCGAGGCTGCAAAGGCCTCCCGTCTCATCAACAGGGTAATCGTCTCGACGGACTCTGCTGAAATCGCCGATATCGCGAAACAATACGGCGCTGAAGTACCCTTCCTGCGCCCAAAGGAGATCTCCACCGCCGATTCCACGGAGCTGGAATTCTTTGACCATGCCCTTGACCGGCTTGAGAAGGGCGAGGGCTATATGCCGGATATCATCGTGCTCCTCTACCCCACGTCACCCTTCAGGAAGACGGAATCCATCGATTGCGCCATAGAGACGGTCATTGCCCACCCTGAGTGCGATTCCCTCCGTTCGATCAGGAAATGCTCGGAACACCCCTGCAAGATGTGGACGATCGTTGACGGCTACCTGAAGCCCTTTGTGGATACGGGGAAGGCATCGAACATGCATACCCTCTCCTATCACCTGCTGCCCGTCGTATACGTGCAGAACGCGAGCATATACATCGTGAAGGCATCGACGATAAGGAACAAGCGCTCAACAACGGGCGATATCATCATCCCCTTTATAATGGATGAGGTTGAATCGATAGACATCAATAATCCCCTTGATTTCCTGCTGGCGGAAACGACGATCAAGGAAAAGGCGGCCTGCCGTGGAGATTAAATACCCTATCAAAAAACTGGACTTCCCTGACCGCGAGGTCACGATCATAGTGAACACCGATATTGAATTCATATACCGCAAGAACCCCTGTGCAAAAGAGCCCTTCACCGTCGAATGGATCAGGGAGGCGGCGCACAAAGGCGTTTTCTATGACGTCGGGGCAAACGTGGGGTCCTACTCGCTCATCGCCGCATCCCTTATGGAAGAAGGCAGCGGGATCGTTGTGGCCTTCGAGCCTGCATATTTTAATTTTTACAAACTCTGCGAGAATATCGGCATCAACAACTTCAACAGGAAGATCATCCCCCTGAACGTGGCCCTGACGGATACGGATATGCTCCTTGATATGCATTTTGCCGATACCAGATTCGGATCTTCCAACAATCTGGCCGATACGGGACCGTCGGTCTTCACAACGGTGCTCGGCATCCGTCTCGACAACGCAGTGGATAATTACAACATACCCTTTCCCAACCATATCAAGATCGACGTCGACGGGTGCGAGCAGAGCGTCCTCGAAGGCGGGAAAAGGACATTCCATGACAGCAGGCTGCAATCGGTGATGATCGAGGTGAACAATGCAAATTACGAAGAGTGTTCATTCGTGCACCAATTCATGGCCGATGCCGGTTTTGAGGCCCGGCAGGCAGGGCAGCTTATCAGCAAAAACCTTTCCAACGTCCTCTTTGTAAGGAGTTGAAACGATGAAAAGAACCGATATTTCACGTAAACAAAATCCAATAAACCCAGGAGAACGACGGTGAACTATCAAGCGAATTACGACACAGCAATAACCTACCTCAGGGTAGGACTGGAAGACAGGGCAAGGGAATCCCTTGAGAAGACCTTGGAATCGGTTCCCGACGAAGAGAAAACCGGCGACAACATCGTGTATCTGAAGACGCTCTTTCTCCTCAGCAAGATCAACCTGGAAAAGGATGACATGAGGAAGGCGCTCCAGTATCTCGATGAAGGTCTTCGTGTAAAGAAGGACCACGCCGATCTGCTGTTCTTATGGGCCCTTTGCCTGGGGAACGCAAAACGCTACGATGAGATGTTTGCCTCGCTTATCACGTACTTAGTCTCCCTCACAACCAATGACGAGAGCCGCTATGAATATGAATTCTCAGGCGAGGCAGCGCTCGGGGAGGTCTGCAACAAGCTGATACCCCTCTCGTACATGCACTCCAGCGCCCCCCGTGAGTTTTGCGATGTTGTAAAACGGCTGGCCAAGACGACGCAGAGCCCTGTCATGAACAAGGTTCTGGAAGCGATAACGGCCATCAATTGCAACGGGTTGCAGCGATGAGCAAGAAGGTACGGCCGGGAAAACCCGTAAGGATCATCTTACCCGTTGGTGAAAAGGAGTTGGACATCACGGAGAGGAGATTGATAGACCTGGTCAAGGGGATCGCGGGCAACTCTGTCCATATAGACATCTACACCCATACCGCCAAGGTCCATGACGCTATAGCGGAAAAGACAGGCGGGATCAAGACGATCAGACATATAATGATGAAAAACGAGTTCCGTTTCTGGACCATGGTGCAGCGGGACAGTTTCGCAAAGACCTTCATCCGCCTCAACCATGACCTCCTGGTCCCCGGAACAGACATGAAATTCTGGAAACAGGTCGGCTTCGATGATTTCCTCTGGAACGTCTCGTCAGACATATTCCCCGCGATCACCGAACCTTATGACCTTATGCTTTTTCCGATCCCGTCGGCAGATGAATCGCCGGCTGTGCTTACCGACGTCTTCTATACGCATAGCCTCTTCTTTGCAAAGGAGAACGGGATACCCGTTGCCGGCATCCAGTTATTCCCGGTCTTTGATATGCCCCCCATCCTCCTCACCATGCTCGACTACTTTATCGTGAAGGAAGAGTACGAAAAGAGGTACCTCGTCTCCAGGGGCGTTGATGAACACAGGATATTCGTAGCGGACGCCCTGATGGACAACTACTGCATCTCCACGGTGGAAGATACGTACAAGAACCTTATGTTCGGCCAGTCGATACACGTTGACAGGGACAGCCTCGGCATCATCGTCGTCAACCATCCCAGGAACAGGCAGCAGCTCTACGAAATATTCGAGGTCATCTCAGATGCGGACATAAAGACGGACGTCTTTTTTGTATTCACCCAATATGCGGTAAGGAACCTCCATGAGAAGGATGTCTTCAACGCCCTTACGAAACCTGTCATGGACAGGGAACTGAAGAGGTTTTACACGCTGAATATCGACGGCCTCGTCAACGTGATAATGCTGTGCGACATGATCATCGCCACGACATATCTCGTCTCCCTCGGGTTCGCCATCAAATATCGAAAGGGAGGGATCATATATAACCCCCTCAGGAAGGCCCATCCGCACTTCAATGATACCGTCTTTGCACACTCGAAAGAGGCCCTCAGGGAGGCCATACTCGAACAATATACAAAAAAGAGGCGGCAGCTCACTGTCGCCGATATCATTCACAGGATACTGTCATGAGCCTGAAAGGAAAGAAGATCGCCTGTTTTGTAGCCCTCCCCCATCATACGCGCTTCCTGTGGCCCGTCACCGAGTACGCGGAAAGGCTCGGCGCCAGGATCGTCTATTTTACGACCATGTCCGACTTTCCCTATGAAATGGATCTGGTACAGAAAGGCAAGGAATGTAAACTGCTGCAAAATTACGTAACGGGTGAAGCGAGGGAAAAGATCCAGGCAACCATAAACAATTTCTTCGAAGTATGGAAGGACCGGTACTTCACGTGGGACGGTCTCAGGCACTGGCCCATCGTGATGCAGGCCAACCTGCTTACAGCCGGGTTCGAAGACTATTTCTGTCTTGAGGAATTTATCAAGGCGGAGAAACCCGACATGATCTACGCGCTCCACGAGCGCAACCGTTGGGGCAAGCTGATGGGGCATCTGTCCGCAAAATACGGGATACCTTATGTCACCTCCCAGGAAGGCGATTATTACGAAGACAGGCTGAGCTTCAGCAGCCACTCGGAATACAGCACCGCCCTCGTGCTGTGGGGCGACGACACAAAAGAGAGGCTGGCAAAGGCCAAGGCCGCACCGGAGAAGATGGTCCTCGTGGGCAATACCCACCTTTCGACGATCAGGGACGTCTATTTCCAGCCGCAAAAGGTCGCGAAGACGAAGAAGGACCTGAACATCCCGCCCGGCAGGAAGGTCGTCCTCTTCCTTGTCAGCATCCAATGGGGCATAATCAACGACCCGTCCGTCTGGGAGCAGCTCCTCGGCGGCATCAGCGACGATATAACCCCGATCTTCAAGTGGCACCCCAAGGTCAGCTATGAGGCCTACAAGCACAACATAGAAGCGGTATTCAAAGAAAAATTTCCGTCCTGCCTTGTATTCCAGAATTATGACCCCTACCATCTCCTGCCTGTTGCAGACTACTGCGTGACGCTCGGAAAGACCACGCTGGCCGTAGAGGCCCTCTCGTTCGGCAGACCCCTCTTTTCATTCCCCGGCACCGACCGGCTCCCTGATTATTACGCGGAGCTCGGCATATCCCAGTCCCTCGCCGAATCGTACGAACCGCTCTACCGGACGATCAGGGAGGGGGTGCCTGAAGAGATCCGGAAAAATGTGGACAGCTTCCTCCACCATTTCTTCTATATGAACAACCAGAGGTCCGTGCCCGGCACCGTGGAGATCATGGACCACATCATGGGCGTCAGGCACGCGGGCAATGGAGGGAAAAGGAATGCCCCGG
The DNA here is from genome assembly GCA_002067975.1 of Syntrophorhabdus sp. PtaU1.Bin058. Lineage (GTDB taxonomy): Bacteria > Desulfobacterota > Syntrophorhabdia > Syntrophorhabdales > Syntrophorhabdaceae > UBA5609. Next base: position 37,576 of record MVRS01000235.1, on the reverse strand, counting down.
CAATAAAGTCCGGGGAAGAAGCCTGCGCCTTCCGGAAGGACCGGGTAAGCTACGTTGTCGCTGCCGACCATGACCAGGAGGCGCTCCTCGCCACGCTCACCTCATTATCGCAGAACGTGGGATTCGCCGACTGGGAGGTGATTGTCGTTACCTGCGACAGCACCGTCAGGGAGGCCCTGTCCGGCATCTCAGGCGACATCCAGGTTGTCGAATCAGAGAAACAGGGTCTTGCGCACCTTTACAACAAAGGCGCCAATGCCTCAACCGGCGAATACCTCATATTTATGAAGTCCGGGATCCTCTATTTCAAAGACCGGGGCATTGCAGAGGCCATGCAAAAGGGCATAGTCGGCATCCCCCTGAAAGGCCCCGGCATGGAGCCTCACTGCCTCGGCATACGGTTTGATTTCAATCATGTCCCGAGGATGATAAGGGACATTGTTGATGAAGGCACGTACGATGCAGTCGGCGGCGGCCTGATAGCCATGCGCCGGGAACATTATGAGACTATGGCCGGCTTCGATGAAAGGATAACCGACCAATTTATCGAGGCCGATATATGTCTTGAAGCAAGGGAAAAAGGATACGATGTCGCCTACCTCCCCGAATGCCTCGCTATCGTCTTCAAGGAGACCTTCGGCCATGCACAAATGACCGCAGACCCCTCCGCGATATCCTCAGAAGACGGCAACGAAGAATGGAGGCAACGGATCGCCTTTTTCGCAAAATGGTGCGGCAAGCTGCCGAAAGACGACGATTATATTAAGTTTGCCGGAGAGTTATTAAAGGTATAGGCAGGATAAAAATCTGTTCAACGTTCTATGTTCAACGTTCAAGGTTAAGGCGAACAAGTCCAGCCGTAAGATCCGAAGGACGAGGGACGACCGCTTCGCTGGGACGAAGGACGAAAAGAATAGTTTCTTTGGTTTCTTGCTATTCACTATTCACTATCGACTATCGACCGCCTTTTTACTATTCACTATCGACTATCGACTGCCTTTTTCACCTTTCACCTTTTCACCTTTCACATTTCACCTTCTAAGAATTTAAGTTTTTCCACATCCCTCCGATAATCTACACAAGCGAGAGCGATGAGAGAAAACATCCATACATGGAAAAAGGAGGTGAAAGATCATTCTGCGTCCATAAGTGTTTCCCTCAACGTATCGCTCAAAGGGCAGGATGCCCGAACAGTAAAATTCAAGGAGGATAGACTATGGCTCTAACAATCAACACTAACCTTTATGCGTTAAACGCACAGAGAAACTTGAGAAAAACAGAAAGCCCTCTTGCCACGGCAATGCAGAGACTTTCTTCCACATTGAGGATCAACTCGGCAAAAGACGATGCTGCAGGTCTTGCTATCGCAACAAGGATGCAGCGCCAGATCAACGGCCTCACAGTGGCTATGAGAAACGCAAACGACGGCGTGTCCTTCGCGCAGACCGCTGAAGGCGCAATGGACGAGATGATCACCGGCCTCCAGAGGATTTACGAGCTGGCAGAACAGTCGTCAAGCTATAACACCTCGACAGACAGAAGCTCCATGAACACTGAGGTCAGCCAGCTTGTAGACGAGTTGAACAGGATCGTATCACAGACGAGATACAACGGTGAGGCATTCCTCAACCAGTCCAAGAGCATCGACGTGCAGGTCGGGACCGAGATAAAAGAGACTATCAACGTCTCCACATCAAATGTTTCCCCCACCTCGATGGGCATCTCAACAACATATTCGGAAAGCATAGGCGGTTCATCCATCGGCAAATCAGCAGGGTTGACCTTCCTCGGCACAGGGCTTTCCGCAAACGCCACGATCAACGGCAAGGACATCGGGGATGCGATCGCTACAACGTCGGTCCAGAACAACAGCCTTTCCCTCGTGAACAGGATCAACCAGTATACAGGCGACCACGGCGTTACCGCCTTCTCAGTCGGGAACTCACTCGTAGCCGGCAGCGCCGCCATGACGGCATCGCTGACATCCGCTGCAGCGGCACAGTATGTGGATGCAGGGTTCCTGACCATCAACGGCGTACAGATAGGCAGCTTCGTAGCCGCAGCAGCAGGTGAGGCCGCATCAGCCGATACGGCTATAACCAACATGTTGTCGGCGATCAACGCCAAGACGGCATCAACGGGCGTAACGGCTTACGTTATGACTACGACCAACTATGATACCAGCCAGACAGGTGCCGCCAACCAGGTGCTCGTCCTGACGAACACATCAGGCGCAGGCATAAGCGTCTCCCAATACGCAGGCGTAACGAACGGCTCAGCCCTGTCGAATGTCCTCGCAAGCTCCACAATGTCGGTTGCGGCAGGGCAGAACGGCAAGATCATCTTCAACGGCGCGTACTCCGATACCTCCGTCACCCTTGACGGTACGGCAACGGGCGCCACATTCGGTGTCGGCTCCTCTTCATCGACCGTCACGTTGACACAGCAGTCCGCCAACTCACTGAGTGTAACGAGTGCTGCGAACGCCAACCTGGCGATCCTGATAGCAAAGCAGGGCCTTGACATCCTTAACTCTGAAAAGGCAACACTCGGTGCAAAACTGAACAGGTTCGAATCGACGATCCGGAACCTTGACAACGTCCGCGAGAACATCACCGCAGCGCGTTCAAGGATCATGGATGCCGACTTCGCTGCAGAGACAGCCAACATGACGAAATCCATGATAATGCAGCAGGCGGGTATATCTGTCCTTGCCCAGGCAAATACTTTACCGCAGCAGATCCTTGCTCTACTGGGCAAGTAATCGAATAAATGCCACGGGCGGCAATGGCTGCCCGTGGCAGCTCTTTACCGATAATTAAGAGGAGGGGCACAATGTCAACAACAAGCAGCATATCAAGCACTATAGGAAGTATTGATACAACGACCCTTGTCAGTCAGCTCATGGAGGTTCAAAAACAGCCGCTTACCGCACTCAAGGAGAAAGAGGCTGATTACCAGGCAAAGTTGAGCGCTTACGGGACGTTGCTCAGTGCCATTACGAGCCTTAAGAGCACCGTCACAAACCTGAAGGACTCCGACCTGCTTGGTATGTCTGCGACAGTTTCCGACAGCCAGTATTTCACCGCTACCGCCTCTTCTTCGGCAAAAGCAGGCACATACTCCATTAAAGTCACCAATATCGCAACGTCGCAGAACATCTATTCAACGACGTTCTCCGATGAGAACAGCGAGGTCGCCGACCTCACGACATATGCCACACAGAAGATCAAGATACAGGTAGGGACCGACGAGGCCAAAGAGATCACCATCGATTCATCGAACAATACCCTGTCCGGCATCAAAGACGCCATAAACGATGCCGACGCCGGCGTAACCGCGTCCGTTATCAACGACGGGACGGGTTACAGGCTCCTGCTCTCCGTCGATTCAACAGGCGCATCGAACAGGGTCACCGTGATGGTCGATGAAGACAACAACGGGACGTACGAAGAGGCCGGCAGCGAAACCGATACGACGGGCCTGTCGAGGCTTGCCTTCAACGCAACGTATGACGATGAAGGGAACGTTACGGGCGGCGTCGCCAACATGACGCAATCCCAGGCCTCTCTGGACGCAAGCCTTACGGTGAACGGTCTTGCCGTTACGCGTTCCGGCAACACGATATCGGACCTCATAAGCGGCGTTACGCTCACCCTCATCGAGGGGAGCGAGGGATCGTCCGTTTCGCTTTCAGTGTCCACGGATTCCAGCACATTGAAGTCGAAGCTTAGCTCTTTCGTGTCCGCATACAACCAGGTACAGAGCACGATAAAGGCCCTGAGGGGCACCCAGGACTCGACCGGCATCCTGCAAGGCAACTCAACGCTGCTGGGCCTTTATAATATATTACGGGATTCCACTACGATAAAATACGATGATCTGACGCTTGCCGGCCTGGGGGTGACGCACGACAAGGACGGGGTGCTGGGCCTCGACACGTCAACCCTCGACAGCGCCCTCTCGAACAGCGAGACGGATGTTACGGAGATGCTCGACAGTATGGCGTCATCCATGGAAACGACGCTGTCCGACTACATCAACACCATCATACCTACCGGCAAAGAAGGGTATCAGCGGCAGATAAAGAGCATCCAGCAGGACGAAGAGGACATGGAGAAAAGACTGGAGCTTACCGAGACGGCCCTTACGAAAAAATATACTGCCCTCAACACCATGCTCAACGAGCTTCAGAATACAAGCAGTTACCTCGAGATGCAGATGGATGCACTAAGCAACCTCAATAAATAAGTCCCCGGAGGAATGAATGAGCGTTGTCAATCCGGCATATGCAAGAAATGCCTACACACGGGCAACGGTTACCACAAACACGCCCCTTGACCTTATCATCATGCTTTACAGCGGGGTCATAGAATATCTTGAGAGGGCGGCGCACGCCATAGAGAATAAGGACCTGCAGACAAAGATCAAGTGCATCGACAAGGCAATCGCCATTATCAACGAACTCAGCAACTCCCTTAACAGCGAAGACGGGGGCGAGATCACTGCCAACCTCGAGAGCCTCTACCTGTATATGTCCAAGGAACTCGTGCTGGCAAATATCAAGAACGACTCAGGCAAGATCGACCACATCGCCTCCCTGCTAAGGACTATTCAGGAGGGATGGCTCGATATCAAGTCAAGGAACCCCGAATTTTAGCAATATAAAGGCAGTCGATAGTCGATAGTGAATAGTGAATGGCAAAAAACCAAAGAAACAATTCTTTTCGTCCTTCGTCTTAAGCGAAGCGGTCGTCCCTCGTCCTTCGGTCTTTTCGTCCCTCGGCCCTCACGGGTGTTCCGCTATGCGCTTTGCTATGCTGATTCTGTATCGGTTTTGAATGAAAAGGTAGTAGATGTGGGATACGTTTCGTCCTGCAGGACGATCTGTCTAAAGATACCCTTTACGGAATTGCATACCAGGGGGGCCCGGAAATTCACCGAATGTGATTCGTTGCCCACCCTTACTATGCACAGGACAAAGATCTCGTCATAGGGATTTTCGGTAAGCTGCAATTCGTTGATCGTGGCGTCATCGACCTGGAAACTGTAATCCTTGTTCAGGAAAAAAGGGTCTACCACGACAAAATAGAGGTCGCTGTCCCTGCATTCAAGGATAGAAAAGGGTGACGACTCGTCAAAATCATTCTTCAGCGTGTAATTACTATATCCTTCGAAACCCAGTATGGTCCCTTGCATGATCATATTCGCCATATCAACCTACCGGACGAGCATGTGTCTTATCGCCTCGATATCCGACAGCGCGGACATCCGGTTTTCTCTCTGGACCTCCTCTAAGAGTTCCTCGCGTACGATGACATAACCTTTCGGTGCATCGATACCGAGTCGTATCTTTCCCTTTCCCACTTCGACGACCATAACCCTGATCTCTGCGTCAGCCCCCTTGATCAGGATCGTTTCGTCTTTTTTTCTCGACAGGATAAGCATCCATCTCTTATAACATAAAACACTGATTTTTACTTTAAATAATTCAGGATGGTCATGCTCTGCATCTTTGACATTGCGTATATCAGGGCCTGGTACGTATTGGTGAGGGTGTTGAAGTCCACTGTCAACTGGCCGAGATCAGAATCCATCATCTCTGCCGTTATCTCGTCGTACAGCGTGGCCCTGTCCGACTTCTCGTTTATCAGGGAGTCGATCTGGTTGCCGAAGGTCCCCGTCTCCACGAGGTTCTTTTCAACCTCCTCCATGACTATCTTGAGGTCCCTCAACGTCTCCGAGATGGTATCCGTATCGTCGCTTTCAAGCCCGTCTTTCAGTTTTTTCAGTACGTCAAAGGCGCTTATCTCGTCGAGGAACTTATCGTCAGCAGCCAAGGTCCCCGTAGCGCCGAAGACCATCTTTGTCCCTTTATTCGTTGAATTGGCCACACCGGCGCCGTCTATAAACATCCCGCCGAGGTAATCGCCGTTGATTGTCTTGCCTTTTCCTATCTCTTTGTCCACGGTATCGAACCCGAGGATGCCCGCTGCCGTGGAGTTTGCATCGGACCATTTCAGGGTAACGGTGCCGGGATTGGCTGCATTGTCATCGTTGCGGATGGCAAATTTCCCCGTAGCGGCATCGTACGTCACCGAATACGAATCGGCGGCGGCCGTTGCGCCCTCCATCCCCGCCTTTATCGCAGCGGCCAGTCCGTCGGCCGTGTATGTGCCCGGGCCGATAGTGACCGTATAGTCGGAGGTCCCGTCATTAAAGACGATCTTGTTGTTCGTCCCGTCTATTACGTATTGTGATGCCGTCGCTGAGATGGTAGCGGTCGTAAGGTCCGAACCGTTCCAGGTCGTCCCCCCGTCCGTCGAATACTGGTACGTCGCAGTGCCGGGGACACCTGCGCCGGTGATGTTGACAAGAAAGCGGCTGTTGTCCGTCTTGTAGTAGCTGTTTGAGTAAACGCTGCCGGTATAGCTGTTCCCGTAGTACGCATAGGCATCGTTTGTATAGAATACACCGTTCCCTGAAAGCCCCAGGTCGCTCCTTTCGCCCGCATCGACATATATCTGCTGGACATCGTTGGACCCGTTAAAATCGACCGTATAATCGGCATTGAGGGTAAAGGCGGTCGTGGTAAGTTTTTTCCCGCTGAATATATAGGTATTCCCGAGCTTCGAATTGGCAACAGTAACAAGGTGCTCGATAATGCCCTTTATCTCTTCGCTTGCATATCTCCTCGTTTCCGCAGTGCTCGTCTCGGAGGTAGCGCTGACAGCTATCTCCTCGGCCTTTGCCAAGAGGTCGCTGATCTGTGTCAGGGAGGTCTCGTAGAGTGAATTGAGGGTCTTTGCCCTTCCGAGGTTCCTCTGGAACTGGACATCGAGCTGCTTCGTCGCCTGGATCTCAACATTTTTTGAAAAGACTACCGAGTCATCGGAGGGGTCCAGGATCTTTTTGCCTGCGCTGACCATGTCCTGGTTCCTGGCAATGCTCTTCTGTATATACATCAGATTCTGTTTAAAGGTGTCAAATCTCAATTTATCGGTGACTCTTATCATGGCCCACCTTATTGTATGTCTAATAGTGACTGGAAGAGTGCGTCGGCTACATTGAATAATCTCGCCGAGGCCTGGAATGCATACTGGTATTTGATCAGGTTCGCCATCTCCTCATCAAGGGAGACCCCTGACACGCTCTCCCTCTCCTGCTGCAGGATCGTCATCGTGTCTTCATTGAACGATGCGAGGTCCTCCGCCTGCTTCGTATACTCACCGGCCTTGCTGATTATTGAGGTGATATAGGTGACCGCAGAAGATTGGCCGCCGTCAAAGATCGTGCTGTCTCCGAGGGCAGCGATCCCGAGGGCGATATCGTTGTCGTAGAGGTTTGTTGACGATGAACTTGTGGCGACCATCTTTATGTCGTTCTTTATATCATCCGTCAGGTCTATATCCTTGGCATAATACTCCGTTATGTCATTAAAAAAATTGACCCCCGTCTGTCCGTAAAGGTTATATGCCGTGGTGTGAAGCTCGTTCACCTCTTCGATAATCCCCTTGGCAAGACCGTCAAGGCTATCGACAAATTCCGGTATATAGGTATCCCTTATGGACACAAGGGCATTGATGGAACCGCCGTTTATTTCGTTTGTTATGTCGTAGGTAGTCCCGGCACCGCCGAGCCATCTGATGCTGTACATGCCGTCATCGTTTACATGCGCCTCAAGGTCCCAGGAAAGGGACGAATCGACAAGCGGTTTCCCGCCGCTCGTCATGATAGTGAGCCTGCCTTCGCTGTCTTCAAATGATATGATGTCCATCTTGGCGGAAAGCTCTTTAAGCAGGTTGGTCCTTTCGTTTATGTATTTGTTGACCCCCTCCCCTCCCGAACTGCTCTCGAATATCTTCTGGTTCAGCTCGGCGATCGAAGAGGTTATCCTGTTTATCCTGTCAACCTCCTGCTTGATATTGTTATTGGCGTCTGTCTGGAGGCTCTTCAATTGTGAATACATGAACCGTATCTTGCTCGACAGCTGCTGGCCGTTTACGACTACCGCCAGCCTGTTTGACGTATTTGCCGGATCTGTCGATAATTCCTGCCAGCTATTGAAAAAATCGACAACGTCCTGTGTGAGGTTCGAGTTGTCTTCATTCAATATGCTCTCAATCCTCGTAAAATATTGTTCGGCGGTCTTCTGCTGTTCAAGGGTGGTGTTCTTGTCGGTGATCATCTTTTCTATATATTTGTCATAATAGGCAACTATCTCGCTGATCTTGACACCGGACCCCAGGAGACCGGCAATCGTCGATACCGGCACGCCCTCTTCAAAAACAGCCTCCTGTTTCGCGTATCCTTCCGTATTCACGTTCGCGATATTATTGGAAGTGACCTGAAGGGACGTCTGGTTTGCAAACATTGCGTTCTTGGCGATGTTCAGGATCGAAGATATGCTCATCTACACTACCCTTGATAAGAGGAAGGGGGCATGTTCCCTCTTCTTCCCGTAACCGATGGTACTGTTGATAAAACTCATGATATGTTCGATGGACGATTTCACGTGGTCTATCGAGAAGGATAGCAGTTTCATGTTCTTTTCAAGTGCCGGACGGACCTCTCCGACGGCGTGTTCGATCTTTTTTGAAAGCGCCTTCCATTCGTTGTTTGTGGCAAGAAATTCCCGGTCGATATCCGGGAGCGCCTTCTCCTTCTCTCTCTTCAGGTATTCAAGCCGTTTGACAAGCTCCTCTTTCTGGTTGTTCTTCTGGATTATCCCTTCCAGCGAGAAGGAAACGATCGAATCCCGCTCCTCATTCAGCACCTTCAAGAATTCCCGGAGCGTCTCGTGTTCTTTTTTCATGATTTCAATGAGTATTTTCGTATCCATGTCACAGTATCTCGTCAAGGAGGTTATTTTTTATGATGCTCTTAGCCACAAGCTCTCCCCTGATATTGTACGTCTCGTTACGGATGGCATCTTTAACGGCGTTTATCTTTTCCTGATCGACAGCAGGGGTAGCCTGCACCCTTTCCTTTATCTTCTCGATCTCCTTCTTGTTTACAGACAGCTCAACCTTATCCAGAGACTCTTCTGTCTTTTTCTTTTCAATACCGGGGTCTTTCTGGTGCTTGATCTGACTTGCCTGCATAAGGTCAAGAAGGTTGGTCTTTTTATCATTCCCTATCTTCATTGAGCACCTCCTTTTTCACTTACCCGGATTATCGGCATTTCACTTAAAAACTTTAGTATTTTCTCTGTCAACATATCTCATCAGCATCTCTTTGATCCCGATCCCTTTCTTTGCGAGGTAATCGCCGACCTTTTCGTATGCGATCGACATGTAGTTCTGTTCCTGAGATTCCTTTTCTCCAAACTTCGCCGTCTTTTCAAGGTTTTTCAACACAACGAATATCATAAAGGATTCAAAATTTTCACAGACCTTTTCCTTATCTGCTTTATCCATATCCTGTTTCCGGCCCGCAATCTCCGACACGGGGTCGCCGGTAATCAGCCTGTTTCCCGTTATGGCATTTATCGCATCGCTCATTTCTTCACCGCGGTCATCTCAGATTACCTCCAGGTCCGCATGGAGTGCGCCGGCAGCCTTTATCGTCTGCAATATCGTTATAACGTCCCTGGTGGATACCCCGATTGCATTTAACGCATTCACCAGTTCCCTTATGGAGATGCCGCCCTCCATGACCAGGAAGTGGCCCTTTTCTTCCTCAACCTTCATCTGCGTGTCCGGCGTCGTCACCGTCGTACCGCCTGAAAACGGCATGGGTTGGCTGACCTTCTGGTCTTCCTTGATCTGGACGCTTATATTGCCGTGGGAGATCGCAACCGTCGATATTCTGACGTTTTCGCCTATCACCACGGTCCCGGTCTTTTCATCAACGACTATCTTGGCAATGTTATCGGGCTTGATCTCAAGGCCTTCGAGCATGGCAAGGAACTTCACCGGGTTATGTTTAAGCGCATCCGGGATTGTAACGTTTATTGTCCCGCCGTCTTTGGCATAGGCGGAACCGGCAAAGACCTCATTGATACGGTCGACTATCTTTCTCGCATTTGTAAAATCGGGCATCTTCAGGGAGACAACGACGGTTTCCGTTTTCAGGTGCTCATAAGGGACTTCCTTCTCGATCGACACCCCGTTTACGATCCTGCCTACGGTAGGATGGTTCTTCTGTATGGAGGCCCCGGTGCCGCCTGCCAGGAAACCACCGACCACTATAGACCCCTGGGCGATCCCATAGACCTCGCCGTCGGCCCCTTTAAGCTGCGTAAGGAGGAGGACGCCCCCTTCTATGCTCTTGGCATCCCCTATCGAGGAGATTACGGCATCGATCCTGTTGCCCGTCTTTGCAAAAGGAGGCAGGTCGGCGGTTACCATGACCGCAGCCACATTGTTTACCTTTGTGGACCTCGGGTCTACCTTTACCCCCATCCGGTCGAGCAGGTTGGCAAGCGATTGGAATGTAAAAAGGGTATTCGATTTGTCGCCTGTCCCGTTCAGCCCCACGACAAGTCCGTACCCGATCAACTGGTTTGACCTCACCCCGTTGATATTGCCAAGCTCTTTGATGCGGGCTGCGCCTGCGTTCCTCGCAGAGATGATAAAGAATACGACCATGCAGCATGCAAAAAACAGAAGAAAATATACGATGCTCTCCTTTTTCCGTCTGCATATAAGGTATTCGGTCGCTTCGGCTATCTTTTTCATTGTCCTCGCTGTCCGTTATATGTGTACATAGCTCTCAGCCGCACTTAAAAAGGCCAGACTATATCGAATATCCTCGCAAGCCATCCGGGACTCTGTTTTTCACCGAGTACCCCTATCCCCGTATAGATGATCTTCGCGTCCGCAACCTGGGTTGAAAGGATAGAGTTGTCATAGGCAATGTCCTTCGGCCTCACGATCCCCTGGAACAATATCTCTTTCTTCTCCTTGTTGACGCTTATCTCCCTCTTCCCCTCTATGGCAAGGTTGCCGTTGGGCATAACGTCAACGACCCTTGCTGCAATGGTGGCGCTCAACGAACCGGTCCGTGTCGTTTCACCCTCACCGTTAAAGTCATTCTTCGTATCTGCCTTGACGAACTTGTCGGTGCTTATACTCGACGGTATATTGTTTGTCTCCAGCCCGAAGAAGTTAGGGACGCCGAGCTGGACCGCACCCGACCGCTTTGTGTCCGTCGTTGCCTTTTCCGTTGCCTGCGACACCTCAACTATCTTTACGGTTACGATATCGCCGATGCCCTTCGCCCTTTGATCTCCGAAGAGGCTGTTGCTGTTGTTATCGCCTTTCCAGATACTCCCGGGTTTAAGGTCCACGGGGGCAGGCTTTGCATATTTATACGTGCTCTCTATGACAAAGGGCTCGTCCTTGATGCGGGATTGCTGCAGGGTGTCGCAGCCTGCAAGGGCAACCAATGAACCGACAACGCATATAACTATTCCATGTATCTTCATGATGTCTCCTAAAACTGTACTACTACGGTATCGCTGCTGGTAACCCTGCCCATAAGTTCCTTGCCGGAGGCAACATTCCTGACCCGTATCGTGTCGCCTATCCTCCCCTTGTCGATCGCCTTGCCTTTCGTCCGGACAAGCAACCTTTTGGTCTCGGCAACGATATTGACCTGGTTCCCCCTCTGTAAAGCGATCTGTTCCTCAAGGACCTGCTTCGTAACGACCGTATTCGCGGCGATGTCCCTTTTCAGCACCCTTCCGACAACATCTTCGATTGTCGCCGGGTACTCATTTTTCCTGCCGCTTAAATATATCTCTTTCACGGTAATATCGGTGTTGCCTATAACGTCTCCCCGGCTACCGGGATTTCTCATCACGAATATCTTCCTCTTTGTAAACACCCTGAAGGGCACATGGAGGTTCCTCGTCCTCCCGCCGCCCTGATCGAGCTCCAGGGAACAGATGCCGGCGCCGGTTGCATCGGGCATCTCGAGAAAGCTTATATTCCCGATCTTTGTTTTTTCGTTCTGTGAGATTGTTATGGGGTTAAATTTGATACGCACATCATCGTCTTCGTTGTATATCTGTTTTATAAACCTCGTAAGCCTTGCCTCGATAACCGACTGGTTCTGGGCAGACACCAAAGCGGCAAAGAACAGACAACAAAGAACGGACAACAAAAACCAGAGAAAAAACAGATTCAGAAAAGTACGCCTCCCGCTCCTCGCTCCTCGCTCTCTGCTGTTTGTTATCTGCTGATAGCTGATGGCTGATGGCTGATGGCTGCTTTTCACGTTATCTCCTTATATTGTTTGCCATCTGGAGCATCTCATCGGCGGCCTGAATGGCCTTTGAATTTACCTCATACGCCCTCTGTCCTATGATAAGGTTGACCATCTCCTGCATGACATTCACATTCGACATCTCAAGGTATCCCTGAAGCAATGTCCCCATTCCCTCGTCCCCGGGCTTGCCTGTCGTCGGGGTACCGCTTGCGTCCGATTCCATAAAGAGATTCTTTCCGATCGCCCTTAAACCCGTGGGATTTGCGAAGGTCGCAAGCTCGATCTTACCGATCTGCTGCGGGCTCGACTGGCCCTGAACAAGTGCGGATACGGTGCCGTCCGCTTCAATGGAGATATTGAGCGTCTTTTGCGGGATTGTGATGTTCGGTTCCAGGAGGTAGCCGTCCGATGTGACTATCCTCCCCTCGGAGTCACTCTTCAAGGCACCGGAACGCGTGTAGGCCTTGTCCCCTGAGGGAAGGGTGACCTGCAGGAAACCGTTTCCCTGGATGGCCACATCAAGTTCATTCTCTGTATTCTGGTAATCGCCCTGCTGGAAGATCTTCTGGACAGCAGAGAGCATAGCACCGAGCCCTATCTGGATCCCTGTCGGCACCTGGTTCCCGTTGCCCGTCTTGGTCCCCTGGAGCCTCAACGTCTGATACATCAGGTCCTGGAAATCTGCCCGCGATCTTTTGAACCCGTTCGTATTGACGTTTGCGATATTGTTCGCTATAACGTCGAGGTTCACCTGCTGCACATTCATCCCTGTCCCGGCTGTCCATAAAGCCCTTATCATTACTCCCTCCTAAAACTTACCCAGATCCACGAGTTTCGAGTACATATCGGAGAAGAACTGGTCTACCTTCGTGTAGCATTCATATGCCCGCAACGTGTGGATCATATCTATCATTTCCTTGAAGATGTTAACGTTTGAGGCCTCATAGGAACCCTGTTTCACTGAAAACGACTCCGCCGTCTTCTCCTGGTTTGCACCGTTTACGTTCATGAACAGGCTTCTTCCGGCAGGTCTAAGGTATTGTTTGTCATCGAAATCCACGATCTTCAAGGTATCGATCAAGTCCTTGCCGACAAATATCGAGCCGTCCCGTTCGATGGATATTGTCTTGTCCTGGGCACTGCTGATATCAATCGTAATGGGGCCGCCGTTTCCCAGCACCGGGTCGCCGCTCATCGTTACGAGTCGGTTGTTGCTATCCAGCGTAAACTGTCCGTTTCTCGTGTACATGTTGCCGTTTTCCCCTTCTACGACAAAAAAACCGTGACCGTCAATGGCGCAATCGAACGTAGAACCGCTTTCAATGATCGGGGCGTCAGAAAAATCAGTAAATGTGTCATAAACGCCGACATAGGTGTTCCTTAACTCGTTGTTGCCCGTACCCATCGCATTATCGCTCGTCATCATGCTGAATGCAGGCCTTGACGCCTTATAGCCGGCAGTAAGCGCATTTGCCATATTATTGGTGATAATATCGAATCTCCTCTCGTTGACAAATTTCCCGCTTACCGTACCGTAGAAGCTCATGCATAATAAAAATGCAATATGTGTGCCATGAAACCGGTCGATAGTAGTTCGTATATCGTATATCGTGGACTGCAAAAGAATCCACCACTGGGAGGGGGGTTTTTGATGAAACCGGTAGATAGTAGTTCGTATATCGCATGTCGTGGACTGCAAAAGTATCCACCTGGATCGGGTTCCCGATCTACGATCTACGAAATACGATATACTATCTACGATATACGGCTTTATTCAACGGAAAATATTTCCTATCCGGGTAATTTTTTCATACCGTGATGTCTATTTTTCGTTTTGAGACATCTTCATCGGCGTTGTCATCATGATCATCCCCGTCAGGTTCAACGAGCAGCCTTTTCGCCTGGTAATGCCCGGATCTCTTTTTCCTGTCCGATATATTCTTTCTCTTCAACTGGACGAATTCCTTTGAAATGGATAACTTCTTGTCCAGTGCCTGGACATTGCTGAGTAAGTTAACATCAAAGGGTTCGCCCATGCTATCCCCGTCGCATCAATTCATCTCTATATTCTCGATCTCTTTCCGTTCCGGAGAGGCAAATATCTTTTTGAGTTCGAGCAGGATCAGCAACCGGTCATTCAACTTGCCCACGCCTTCGATATAATCTGACTCTATCCCTGCCACGATAGACGGCGGCGGTTCTATGGTGTTGCCCGGTATCCTCAGGACCTCGGAGACAGAGTCAACAATAAACCCGAGCACAAGCCCGTCAAGTTCGACAACGATGATCCTTGTCGATTTATCGTATACCCTGTTATGGAAACCAAGCCTTTTCCTCAGGTCAATAATAGGTATTATCTTTCCCCTGAGGTTGATGACACCTTCAATGAACGAAGGCGCATTCGGTATCTTTGTTATGTTCATCATCTTGTTGATTTCCTGGACCTTTAAAATATCCACGCCGAACTCTTCATTTTCCAATTTAAAGGTAACAAGCTGTAAGATCTTTCCATCGTCCATAAAAGTATCCTCCTTTCATTATTCATCGGAGGGTTTCCAAAAAACTTAAGAAATAATATTAATATCCTTCGTCCCTCGTCCTTCGGTCTTTCCGGGTGTTCCGCTATGAGCCGCTTTTCCCCTGTTTAACAAAATCATTCTCCTGCCGATAATACGGATAGGACAGTAATGCTTATTCATACTGCACAATCGCTGCCAGGCACACAGGACGCCTCCCTGCAGTCAACGGAATTGCATAAGGTATACATCGGGAGACAGCCCGTACTGGACAGGAATAAACGAACCTTCGGCTATGAATTGCTCTTCAGGAACGGCTCTGTAGCAAATGCGAATTTTATCGATAACAGGCAGGCCACTGCAAGCGTTATGGTCAATGCCCTGAACAACATAGGGATCACGAACCTGATAGGGGAAAAGAAGGGGTTCATCAACGTTGACGCCGGGGTCCTGGAAAGCGGCATTATCGACCTGCTGCCGAAAAATACAACAATCCTCGAGCTTCTCGAAACCGTTGAGATCAATGACGCCCTCCTGGGTCTGTGCAAAAAGATCGGAAAGGCGGGGTATCAGTTTGCGCTGGATGATTTTGTTTATAATGAATCATTAGTAAAGATCTTCGATCTTGTTCATTACATAAAGCTCGACCTCCTCCTGAACGATAAAAAGACGCTCCGGGATACGGTGAAGAGGTTGAGACGGCACAACATAAAGCTGCTTGCAGAAAAGGTTGAGACCAGGGAAGATTTTGAATTATGCCTGGCACTCGGCTTCGATCTCTTCCAGGGGTACTTTTTTGCAAAACCTTCGGTCATAACGGGAAAGTCGATCTCCCCGGCACAGATCGTACTCCTTAACCTGTCAAAGCTATTATCAAAAGAGGAAGAGTTTTACATCATAGAACAACTTTTCAGGAAGAACCCCGAGCTGCATATCAAGCTGCTTCAATTCATGAACTCCGCAGCATTTTATATGCCCAACAAGATCACATCGATACAGCAATCTATCGCCCTGCTCGGTTACCGGAACCTCCAGAAATGGGTTACTCTCCTCCTGTACGCAGGGGAGAACAAGGATGTCAAATCAACGCCTATCTTCGAAAGGGCCGCCATCCGGGGGAGGATGATGGAACTCCTCACGCAGGAGGTCACGCAGGACAGGACAAAGGCGGATATGGCATTCATTGCAGGGGTATTATCGCTCATAGGCGTTCTTTTCCAAACATCCCTGGAAAGTATACTGAAGGAACTGAATATCTCACAGGAGATCAATGATGCACTCCTGAACAGGGAAGGTATTCTGGGAACGTTCATATCGGTCATAGAGGAGCTTGAGCAGGAGAGGTACGACGATATAGCCCTGGCGCTGAAGGACTACAATATGGAGATAGACAGATTATTCTCGATCGAGAACAGCGCGATCATCGAATTCGAACGATTTAACATCTGAAAACCGGTAGAAAAAAACTAAGTATATCGTATTTCGTATATAGTATTTCGTAAACTGCAAAAACACCCTAAGGAGAGGGTTTTCCGATATACGATCTACGATATACTGTTCTTTTTCAGCTTGCCGCTACGCCGGCGGCTGTCAGCTGCTGGCTTGTCATTCTCCGCTGTATATTGAAGCTGCTTATTACACCGGGTATGTCCAGGATCGGTATGACCTTCCCGTCACCCCTGATGGTCGCCCCGCTTATCCCCTTTATGTTCTTCAAAAATTCACCCAGCGGTTTGATAACGACCTCTTCCTGACCCACTACCGCATGGACCTTGATGCCGATAATCTTATCGGCTATGTTGCAGATTACGAGATAACCGCCTTTTCCGTTGCTGCCGTCTTCAGAAAAGGTCTTGGAAAGATCGACAATGGGTATCACTATATCCCTCAGCACAAATACCTCGTTCTTATCGACGGACTTGATAAGACCTTCCCTGATCTTTACCAGTTCCACGACGGTGTTCAACGGGACCGCAAAAAGACCGTCGGTTATCTTTACGATAAGCGCCCTCATGATGGCCAGGGTAAGGGGCAGCCTGATGGTCAGCCTGGACCATTTCCCCTCCTCGGAATCTATATACGCCTGTCCGTTCATCTTTTCTATGTTTGTCTTGACGACGTCCATGCCCACTCCCCTTCCGGAGACCTTGCTGATCTTTTTCGCAGTGCTGAGACCGGGTATGAAGATAAGGTTCATCGCCTCTTTTTCGGACAGGTTGTTAAGCTCCGTATCACCCATAATCCCTTTCTCTTTCACCTTCTCTTTCACGGCCTGGATATCGATCCCTTTGCCGTCGTCAAAGACCTCTATAATGACGTGGTTGCCTTCGTTATACGCCTTTATGGAGAGCATCCCCTTGGTGCGCTTGCCTTTTTTCATGCGCTCTTCCGGTGCCTCTATCCCGTGGTCAACGGAGTTTCGTATGATATGTATCAAAGGGTCATGGAGCGCCTCTATGAGAGAACGGTCCAATTCCGTATTCTCACCCTCAATCTTCAGTTCGATGTCTTTGTTGAATTCACCGCACAGATCCCTGACCTGCCTCGGAACCTTGTTGAATAATTTGCCGATAGGGACCAGTCTCGCCCTCATCACGGAAAGCTGTAATCCGTTCGTGATCCCTTCGATATAACCGGTCACATCGCCAAGGTTATCCAGTATGCCGTCACCTTCAGACCCCTTTTTCACCAGGCTGTCCAGCAGGATAAGCCTGTTTTTGCCGAGAACAAGCTCACCTACAAGGTTCATCAGCTCATCCAGTTTCTTAACATCGATCCTTATGGTCTGTTCCTCTTTCACTGCCTTCTGTTTCGACAGGAAGTTGTTTAACTGCGTCTCCGTAATCAGCTTTTCTTCAACGACGATCTCGCCGAATTTCTTCTCTTTCTCCTGCTTCTGTTTCTCCAGGACTTCATCGCGTTCGTCCCTCGTTATCACCTTTTCCTCAACAAGGATCTCGCCGATCTTCTTTCTGTCCTCTTTAAGAAGGTCTTCAAGCCTTTCGATGGCAGCATTCGTCCCCCGCTCCTCGGGTGATTTCGCTCGTATATCCTCTATCATGAGCTTGATGAGGTCAAATGCCTCAAGGAGCACGTCGGCAATCTCCTGGTCCGGCTTCATTTCTCCCTTGCGTATCACGCCCATTACGTCCTCAGCCTTATGGGCAAGCTGGGAAAGGGCGTTAAAGCCCAGGAAGCTCGAAGTTCCTTTGATTGTGTGGACGGCCCTGAAGATCCCGTTTACTATCTCCTCGTCTGGGTTGTGTTCAATTATAACGACATCCTGTATGACGTTCTCTATCAGTTCACTTGATTCGGTAACAAACTCATCGATAATCTCCTGCATCTCATCGTTTTTCAAGATCTCATCGCTCATTGTCTTCACCCTCCTGCAAAAAACTTTCAACCTTGTAAAGCAATACCCCGGGCTGAACGGGTTTATTAAGAAACATGTTGACGCCGGCTTCAAAGGCATCTTTCCTCAATCGCTCGTCCTTCGTAGTGGTAAGCATAATAACCGGCGTATCCATGTAATAATAATTGTCGCGGAGCCCCTTGACGAATTCGATGCCGTCCATATTCGGCATGTTGAGATCCACGATTACAAGATCAACCTGCACATGACTCAGTTTCTCCATGGCGTCCATCCCGTCTTCAGCTTCTGCAATGATGTAGCTTTTCTTTTTCAGGATATACGCCAGAAGCTTTCTGATGGTTGGTGAGTCATCGACAATCAACACTGTTTTCATACTCTACCCTCGCTGATATGCAATGGTTCCTGGAAATACCAGTGGTTTAAACGCCCTCGATATGTTGTGGAGGGACTCGGCGTGCCCGATTATCAGAATTCCTTTCGGCTTAAGACATTCATAGAGAGAATCGATAACCTTTTTCTTCATCTTTTCATCGAAATATATAAGGACATTCCTGCAGAATATAAAATCCATCTGTCTGTATGCCCTGTACGAGTTTTCCTCCATGAGGTTCATAAAATCTATCTTTACGTATCTTTTTACCTGTTCCTTGAGCGCAAAGAGGTTATTCTCCCCGGTAAAATATTTTTTCATTATCTTGTCGTCGGTATTCCGGATGCTGTAGGGGTTAAATACGCCCCTTTTCGCCGACTCCAGCACCTTCGCGCTGATATCCGTTCCGTATATCATGAAGGGTATATTTTTCCTGAGCGCCTCGACAAGCTCGAGGACGATGATCGCAAGTGTGTACGGCTCCTCACCGGTCGAGCAGGCGGCGCTCCAGATCTTTATGGGACTACCGGGCATATCTCCGTTGCAACAACCCTTCTGGACCATCATCTTGAAAACATCAAGCTGCGGGGGATTCCGGAAGAAACTCGTTTCATTTGTAGTTACAACGTCGAAGAGGTTGTTTATTTCGTTCCTGGCCTTTTCACCACCGAATTTCAGGCTATAGTAGTAATCTTCGTATGAACTCAGGCCGAGGTCCTGCAAGCGGTTCGTCAACCTGCTTTCCAGGAGATACATCTTGTTTTCGGTAAAGTATATCCCCGTCTTTTCATAGATAAAATCCCTTAACATCACGAACTCTTCTCTGTTCATCATCGTTTCATTCCCTGAGCATCTCCAATTCACTCAACACGAAAATGGTCGTTGACCTGACGTCCTCATCGGGATCACCCGCGAAGGGTGCGATGAAATCTATAGCCCTTTTATCTTTGAGGTCGGCAAGCGCCTTGATACAGCCTATCTTCATTAGGTTCTTGTCTTCATCCAGCCCGCGGACGAAGGTATCGAACAACGAATGGTCCTCGAAGGCACCGAGGGCGGAAAGGGCGTAGTACCGCGTCCACAGGCCCTTGCCCTGATCGGCAAAGATATTGACGAGGCGGTCCTTGAACTGGCACAGCCTCTTTTCCTTGATGACCTTCAGTACCTCGTGGGGGATGTTCGCGTCGATCAAAAAGGCCTCCAGCAGGTCCAAGTACCTTTTGTCGTTCACGAAATTGCCTATGACGCCCAGAGCGCCCCTCTTCACGTTCTCGTCAGGATCGTGGAGCAGATATTTTGTAAAGGGCAGGTTCGTGTCGCTATCCAGGAGATGCGCATTGGCAAGGTATACCTTTTTATCTTCACTTGAACCGTTATACACAAAGTTTTCAATGGTCTTTCTTGCCTCCTCCGGATCAAATGCAATCAAAACCTTCAACGCCTTTGCCCTCACGTCCGGAAAACCGCCTTTTGCGACATCGAGGATCGTATCCTTTAAATCGATCAGATGCATGAGCCCCGCAACGATAACCGAGTCACCTTTAATGTGCCCGTCCACGTCGTTTATCCCTTCCATCACTATCGATCTCCCGTTTCCGTCGATAATATCGGGCAGGCTGACGATGAGCTCTCTTTTTACGTCAACAGTGGAAGAACGGAAGACCTTCAGCAGCAGGGATTCTTCAACATGAACCCTGGCGACCCTGCATGCCCGGATGAGCGGGAGCAGGCACCCTTCCGGGTATTCCATATACTCCTCTATGTATTCGCTCCATACATCCCGGAGCGATACAAAAAGATCAAGGGCCTCATTGAACTCTTCCGCCTCCCTGTCCATAACGCTGAGAGAGTTCAGCATTGCGTCACAGGCCTTCCTGTTCCTGAAGCTGCTCAACATCCTCAGAAATTCGATTGACCTCTTCTCCTCGCCCCGCAGGCAGTTAAGAAGATGCTCGAACAATTCGTCCCCTATCTTTTCCTTCAATTTCTGAAAGGTGCTCTCATTGCCTTTCTCCAGTATGACCTTCAGATACATACCCCGTTTTCCGCTGTCCCACTGCCTCATCTGCTCGAACATCTCATCGAGGACCTTTATGTCGTTAAAATCGATGAGTACCTCGCAGGCGGCAACGGACAACTCCTCCGGCCCGTTCTTGAAAAGCTCAAAAAGCGGGCCGACGGCCTCCTGGTTGCCGATCTTCCCGAGGCTGTAGACCGCGGAGAAGACCATCCATTCGTCATCCTTCAACGCATCGAGAAGCGCCCTGACCGCCCGTTCATCATTAAATTCCCCGAGGGCCATACATGCGGCATTTCTCACGTTGTCCTCGTCCTCATATATCTTTCTGACAATCGCAGGGAGTGCGCGATGGTCGCCTATGCTTGTCAGGATCTCGCAGGCGTATACCCTTACGTCTTCATTTTCATCGTCAAGGAGGGCAATAATCCTGTCCAGGTCAAGGGAGCCTGTCTTCTTCAACACCTCGTGGGCCGCCATCCTGACGCTCGTGTTGTCCTCATACAGTAGCGGTATCACCGACCGGATGGTCTTCCTGTCCGGCGTGGATATCAGCGTCTCAACGACCTTCTCCTTCTCGTAGTTATCGCCGTTTTTCAGCAATCCTATCAAACGCGATAACTTCCGTTTATCCATTGTCCTCTGTTTTGTTGGTTGTCCTGCCGTCTGGCTCATAGCACCCTCATAATCTCTTCAGGTATTTTATCTACAGGCAGTATTGCATCGGTAATCTTCGCATTCACAACCGCCTTCGGCATCCCGTATACCACGCAGGTCTCTTCGTTCTGGGCTATGATATATCCTCTTTTTAATTTCAATTCCTTCATACCCACCAATCCGTCGTTTCCCATCCCGGTCAGGATGACCCCGATGGACAGCGATTCATAGACCTCCGCGGTGGTTGACATGAGAAGATCTACCGATGGCCTGTAGATAAACTGTGTACCGTTGACAAATTCCACAAAAACGTCCTTGCCTCTTCTTTTCAGGCTTATGTGGGTATCCCCCGGCGCTACCAGTGCAACACCCGCCTTCAGCACCTCTCTGTCCTCCGCCTCCTTGACCAATAACTGGGAAAGCGTATTAAGCCTCTGTGCAAAAGACTGTGTGAATATCTTCGGCATGTGCTGGGCGATCACCACGGGTACGGGAAAATCCTTCGGCAGGCTCGACAGTATATGCTGGAGAGCGGGGGGGCCTCCCGTAGAGGCGCCTATTGAGAGTATCTCGTGCCTGATATTCTTGTCCGGATTTAATGCAACAGGCTTTTTAATGGCATCCAGTCTTTTGAGCAGATATCGTGTCTTGTTCTTCGTAACATTCTTTACTTTACTGACAAGCTCACTTTCAATGCCCGCTGCGGACAATGAAAGGCCGGAAAAATCCTTTGTAATAAAATCACAGGCGCCCAGGTTGAGCGCTTCGATCGTAATATCGGCGCCTTCTTTCGTGAGGGCGCTCATCATGATCACCGGCATG
This sequence comes from Syntrophorhabdus sp. PtaU1.Bin058, assembly GCA_002067975.1. Classification (GTDB taxonomy): domain Bacteria; phylum Desulfobacterota; class Syntrophorhabdia; order Syntrophorhabdales; family Syntrophorhabdaceae; genus UBA5609. The sequence goes on along the minus strand of MVRS01000235.1, from coordinate 15,602 downwards.
GGCCTTTTTGACATGACCTGTTTCAAGACATCGATCCCGTTCATCACGGGCATCTCTATATCCAGGGTCATCACGTCGGGCTGCAGGGATTCAACCTTCTCCAGCGCATCCCCGCCGTCTGCGGCAGTCCCCACGACCTGTATCTGCGGGTCCTTTTCAAGGATCCTTGTTATCACCTTTCTCATAACAATCGAATCATCGACAACGAGTACCTTTATCATTCCTTTTCCCTTACCGTTCCGTAGATATAATGTTGCGTCTCTTTTGCGACAGCGTATATCTTTTCGTAGAATATTATTTCGTCGCTCGGTAAAAGCTGCAGGCCGAGCTCCTCATTGAGGTTCAGGAAAGACCTGTACCTGCCCAAGAAATCATCGAAGTTCGGGATGTCGTCATGGATATTGATCAGTTTTGAAAATCTGTTGCCAAGGTTGACGGCCGTCGCGTTCCCGCGGTTCTCCGTGGCCTTGTCGGGACAGTGGTGGAACATTACGCAGTCGGTGATCCCCTTCGGTATATTCCACAATTCCAGGAGGACCGCTCCTATATAGCCGTGGTCCATGGAAAAGACCTCCTTCTCCGCCTCGGGCCATGTCATACCCCTATCCCGCACCAGCGAGTATGCCCGGTCCCATTCGTTCCTGAAATACCGGTAGAATATGATCGCCCCTATATCATGCATCATCCCGCCGATGTAGACCTCGTTGGGGTTCCCGAGCCTGACCGATAAACTTATTGCCTTCGACAGGACGCCGCACATGATGGAATGTTCCATAAACTTCTCCCGGTCAAATGCGGTATCCCCTTTTACCATGGATATAAAAGGCATCTGGATCACGATCGATGAAAGGTGCTCCAGGCCTATAATGGCGATCGCATGCTCGATGGAAGATATATTCCTGAAGTTCTTTGTCCCGAAATAGGCCGTGTTTGCTATCCTCAGTACCTCGCTCACCATCGATGGGTCCATGTTCTTCGCAAGATCGGCCGCAGAGCTCATCGGGTCCTGGATCAGGCTCATCACCGTTCCCACGGTGCCGGGGAATGTCGGCAACATATCGACTTTCTTAAGTTTATTCAGTATGTAGTCGTTATCCATGCTGATTCTACTGGTATTATCGGTACGATATGGACAAACTTTAATTTTTCAGATGCTTTTTCATGAGGGATCTGAGGTTCAGGATCGCCTGGGAATGGATCTGGCATATCCTCGCCTCGGTGATGCCGAGCGTCATTGCAATCTCTTTCATGTTCATATCCTCATGATAATAGAGGCTCAGTACAAGCCTCTGTCTTTCCGGCAGTTTATCGAACTCTTTCGCAAGGAGTCCTTCGATCTCGTAGAGTTCCGCACACCTCTCCGGGTCTTCCCTGTCATCCGTTACATATCTGATAACAGCTTCGCGGTCTTCTCCCGATATCTCGTGGAGGTCCTCGATGCTTAAGACGGAAAGGTTGCCGTAGTCTTTGAGCATCGTGAGATACTCATCGACATCCATGTTCAGTTCCGCGGCTATCTCTTCTTCCTTCGGTACCCTCCCGAGCGTGTTTTCAAGTTTTCGTATTACCTCGCTGATCCTTTTCGACTTGGTGCGGGCGCTTCTCGGGAACCAGTCCCTGGATCTCAATTCGTCTATCATGGCGCCCCGGATCCTGAGATAGGCAAAGGTGTTCAGCTTGATCCCCTTGTTCGCATCGAACTTTTCCATTGTTTCGAGCAGACCGACAATTCCGGCGGAGATGAGGTCGTCGATGATGTTGTCGTCCTCGAACTTCTTTGAGACCTTATAGGCAAGATGTTTGATGATGGGGATAAATTCCTCTATCGTCTTTTCCTTCTCCGTCATCGATCTCGCGTACGCTCTTTTCCACATATTACGACACCAGCCTGCTGCATATCTGAGAAAGGGCCTTCGTTGCCACTGTTTCCGGGAAATGCTCGACCCATAACCTCTGCCTTTTTATTGCCTGATTTATATTCACATCAAGGGGGATACAGCCGAAATAACTCAGGTACACGTCCAGAAACCTGTCCGACACGTTAATGAGCTTCTTGAAGATCTCCAGTGCCTCTTCTTCGTCCTTCACCATGTTGACGACTATATTGAAATCCTTCCTCCCCGTCTTCTTTTCCAATACCTTGATTACCGCGTAGGAGTCGGTAATGCTCGAGGGATCGGGGGTAACGACCACAAAGATATCCTCGCTCATCGCGTTGAAAGAGATTACGTTCGACGAGATCCCCGCGGAGGTGTCAACGATAAGAAAGTCATACTCCGGGAGTGCCTGCAGGGAAGCGAAGAGTATGTTTTTCTCTTCGGCGCTCAGGTTGGCAAACTCGCATACCCCGGATGTCGCCGGGATTATCTTTATGCCGCAGGGTCCTTCCATTACTATCTCTTCAATGCGCCTGCCGCCGTTAATCAGGTCCTTCATATTGTATTTCGGGATCATACCGAACATGATATCGATGTTCCCCAGTGCAAGGTCTGCGTCGAGTATGAACGTGCGCTCGTTCATGCTGCTCAGCATGTACGCCAGGTTCGAAACAATGGACGATTTTCCCACTCCTCCTTTTCCGCTCGTTACCGTGATTATTCGTCTTCTTCTCTTTTCCATTGATTGCCCTCTAAGAATAGTTTTCCCAGTATTTCCACGTCCGGTATCACAATATCCTGAATATCGATCCCCGTCGTTACGGAACAGAGTGGTTGATTCAGATCGATCAGATTGTGGCAGAGATGGCCGAGAGAGTCCTCTTCGTCAAGTTTCGTAAAGATAAGGCCTGCGATATTGTTCACGTCCTTAAATTTATTCAGGTAGCCCTTCATCTTCTCGTCGCGGGCGCCTGCCGGCAATACGACGACCTTTTCCACCATCGGCAGCCTCTCCGCGATCTTCTCCTGAAAGTCAACATGCCCGGTGATATCGACGATCCTTTTGTCTGAGCACTTACCGACCTTGAGGCAGAGATCGTCAATTCCCGTAGTGAACACAAAAGGTACCCCCGTCTTCTCCGAAAAGGCCTTGTATTCGTCGTAGCTCCCCCTCTTTATCGGATCGAAGGCTACGATGGTGACCTGTCCCTGCCTGTCAGACATCAGCTTGGCCAGTTTCTTTGCCGTCTCCGTTTTCCCGGCACCCGTCGGGCCGAGGAGCATGACTGCCCCATCGGGATCGGCTATATCCGCCAGGGGTATCCTCCTCGCGATAACGTTTTTCAGGAAAAAGGCGGCCTTTACGCTGTTCCCTGCGAGTTGTCCTATCTCGCCGTAGACATCAGAGATCATGGACATGGCGAGGTGCCTGTTCATGCCGTTTTTAATCATCTTATCCAGCAAGATCTTCAGCGGCAAAGGATACGTCTTCACCCTGTCCATGATCATCTCCGATTCTACGGAGATCAGTTTTTCACTTAAAAAATGTGCCGTCTGGCTCCATATTAACTCGGTCCTCTTCCGGAGTTCGCCGAGATCGTTTTCGCAAAGTTCCGGATCGCCGTCGAGGGCTACCGAGATCTCGCAGCTCCTTTTCGACCATCCGTATCCGTTGTGGTTATTGTGCTTAATGTCAACGATGATCGTGTCGGGGCCGTAGGTCTCCTTGATCTTCTCCATGCCCTGCCTGATATCTTCAAAGCTGTGGGTCTTAACCCTCATTGATCTTTATTACCCCCACTGATTGCATCTTTATTTGCGGCGGGATCTCGTTATGGGAAATAACGGTAATACCCTGTATGTAACGTTCAAGAAACCTCCTCAATCTCCCTCTCAGAACAGGATGGACAAGCAGCATAGGCTGTATGTTCTGCATCAGTGCCTTTCTTACCTCATTCCCCACCTTTTCTATGAGGCGCTGGCTGAAGGACAGGTCAAGGGCGAGGAACGATCCATGGTCGGCCTGCTGGAGGCTGTTGATCATCTTCTCTTCCAGTGATTTTTCCAGGATCAGGATATTGAGCACCCCGTCCACGAGGTAAGGCTTCAATATACTCCTCGACATCCTCTGTCTCACAAATTCGGTTATCAGGTCGGTATCCCTCGATGATGTCGATGCGTCGGCAATGGATTCGAGAATGGTCACGAGGTCCCTTATGGAAACCTGTTCCCTCAGGAGGTTCTGCAGGATCTTCTGGATGATCCCCACGTTTATCTGGTTCTGGCCCAATTCCTCAACCACCTTCGGGTGGGTAGCAGCCACCGAATCTATCAGCTTCTGCGTCTCCTGCCTCGTCATCAGCTCGTGCGCATTGTTCCTCAGGATCTCCGTCAGGTGAGTGGCGATAATGGTGGGGTGATCGACGACGGTAAACCCTTCCGCCATATATCTGTCCCTGTCCTTTTCATTGATCCAGTACGCATCGAGGTTGAATACCGGCTCTTTTGTCGGTATCCCGTCCTTTATCTCCTTCTTGCCTTCACCTCCCATGGCAAGCAGGTTCCCGAGGAGCATCTCCCCTCTTCCCATCTCTATGCCCTTGAGAAGGATCAGGTATTCAAAGGCCTTCAGTTGAAGGTTGTCCCTCAGCTTCATCGGGGGCACTACTATGCCGAGCTCCATCCCCATCTGTTTCCTTATGGCGCGCAGCTTTTCGAGAAGCTCTCCGCCCTGCTCGGCGTCGACTATGGGGATCATCCCGTAGCCGATCTCTATCTCGAGTATCTCCATCGGCTGGATAAGATCCGTCTTCTCTTTATCTTCAGGCGGCAATTCAGGCGTGGCGATCTTCTCTTCCTCTGCCAGTTTCTTCAGGAAATGGCTCATACCGAATGTGATCGCCGAAAGGATAAGAAAAGGCACAAGGGGGATGCCGGGGATCATGCCGATGGAAAATATGACGACCGATGCGAGGACAAGCGCCCTGGGCTGTGTAAAAAGCTGGCTCACTATATCGCTGCCGAGGTTCGACTCGCTTGCCGCCCTCGTTACGATAATGCCTGCGGCCGTAGAGGTTAAAAGGGCGGGGATCTGGCTTACAAGGCCATCCCCTATCGTTAATATCGTATACACGGCGAGCGCGTCATTGGCCGCCATTCCCTTCTGGACAACGCCGATAACCAGACCGCCGATGATATTCACAAAGATGATGATTATCCCCGCTATCGCGTCGCCCCTCACGAATTTGCTTGCACCGTCCATGGCGCCGTAAAAATCCGCCTCCAGCTCAACCTTCTCCCTCCGTCTTCTTGCGCCGGTATCATCGATCAGCCCGGCATTAAGGTCTGCATCGATGCTCATCTGTTTCCCCGGCATGGCGTCAAGGGTAAACCGTGCGGCAACCTCCGCCACCCTGCCCGCGCCCTTTGTGATGACGACAAAGTTGATGACCATAAGGATGAGGAATACGACAGCGCCCACGACATAATTCCCGCCCACAATGAACGTGCCGAAACCCCTGATGATAAGACCTGCCGCCTGCGACCCCTCATCTCCATGCACGAGGATCAGTCTCGTTGAGGCAATATTCAAAGAAAGCCTGAAGAGGGTCACGATCAGGAGCACTGACGGAAAAACGGAAAAATCGAGGGGCTTGCCGATATACATGGCAATGAAAAGTATCAAAAGCGACAGGGAGATGCTTAATGCGAGGAACACGTCGATAAAGAAACTGTTGAGGGGAACGATCATGATGAGGATCACAAAGACGACGCTTACGGCGACGAAGATGTCGCTTCTTGCCTTGAGCATTGAACGCAATCTTTCCATTACAGTGATACCCCGCGTCTCTTCCTGTACACCTCTGCAAGCAGTTCGGCAACGATCAGGTAAAATTTCTCGGGAATAAAATCACCGACCTTCACCGCAAAAAAGAGCCCCTGTGCGAGCGGTTTGTTTTCAACGAGAGGGACCCTGTACCGCATCGCGACCTCTTTGATCCTTGCGGCAACGAATCCCGCCCCCTTGCCTACCACCTTCGGGGCGAGCATCTCTCCTGCAACATATTTCAGCGCTATCGCATAGGTTGTCGGGTTTGTCACGACCACATCGGCCGTCTTGACGTCCTCAATCATCCTCCGCCTTGACATCTCCCTCTGGAGGCTCCTTATCCTGGACTTGACCAGCGGGTTCCCTTCATGTTCCTTGTGCTCCTCTTTCACTTCCTGGGCGGTCATCATGAGGTCTTTCCTGTGCTGCCACTTCTGGTAAAGAAGATCGATGCCTGCGATAAAAAGAAAGATCATCCCTACCTTGACGGTCAGACCGAATGACGCCTTCCCGAGATATTCCACGATAGACCTCGTATCCTGGCCGGTCAGCGAGAAGATGTGGGGGAGTTCCTTGACGATCAGCGTGTAGACAATATAGACCATGATAAAGATCTTGATGAGCGACTTGATAACCTCGACAGCGGATCTCTTGGAGAATATCTTCTTTAACCCCGACGCCGGGTTGATGTTCTCGACGTCGAATTTGAGGGCCTCGGAGCTCCACATAAACCCGGTCTGCAACACGGTGCTGAAGAACACTATAGCGACAAGAAAGGCCAGGAGCGGCACGACGATCCACAGCCACCTGTACATGCCGAAGGATATGATGCTGTAAATGTTCCCCGTGTTGATGTCGAGATCTATGTTCCTCGTATAACTTACATATACCCTGAACATCTCATGGAACCCATGGGTTATGGAAAAGTACAGGAATATCGTGGAAAAGAGTATGATAAAAGAGGTGGGCATCTCCCGGGATTGGGCAACCTGTCCTTTTTGCCGCGCCTCCTCGAGCCTCTTATCGGTCGGCTGTTCCGTCTTCTCCTGATATGATTCCTGCATGATCTACGCCATTGTCCTTATAATCTTTAAAAACTCCGCATCCAGGCCCCTGAAGAGGTTGACTATCCCCGGTACGATAACAGCTAAGGAAAAGGAGAATATGATTGCAGTGATAAGTATCTTCATCGAAACGCCCTCAATGAAGATATTCACCTGCGGTATCATTCTTGAGAGAATCCCCAGCGAAAGGTCTACGAGAAAGAGGGCGGTAATGACCGGGGCACCTATACGCAGGCCCGTGGCAAAGATCTTGCCCGTGGTATTGATCAGATACTGAAGCAGTGAAGGATTGAGCGCTGCGGCTCCCACGGGCAGTTCCTTCAAGCTGACCGCCAGTCCCTTGATAAGCACATGGTGGGCATCAACGGCGAAAAATATTATCATGGCCATCAGGTTCGTGACCTCCTCCATAATAGACATCTGGGAAGTCGAGAAAGGGTCCATGAAGCGGGCAAAGGAGAAGCCTGACTGGAGGGATATGATCCCGCCTGCCACGTTGACCGCGAGGAACAGTACCCTCACAAAAAAACCGATCGTCACGCCGGTAAAGACCTCTTTTATTATCAGCAGCAGGAACGAGACCGGATCATTGTCAGGCAGGGGCCCTGTTTCAACGGAATCGAAGAGGAGGAAGGCGATCAGGAGAGACAGGCCGGCCTTGAAGATACCCGATACCGTCCTCGACGAGAACAGGGGGACCAGCCACATTATGGATAATGTCCGTATGAAAATGAGCATCAGCTTCTGGATATCAGGGGTTATTGTCGTCATCTATCTCACATAAACCGGTATATTTGAAAAAAGGTTTATCGTATAGGAGACCATGAAGTTCATCATCCAGGGGAACAGCAGGACCAGGCAGAGGACAATGACGAGTATCTTGGGGACAAAGACCAGGGTCATTTCATGTATCTGCGTTGCCGCCTGGAAGATGCTCACGAGGAATCCGACCACAAGCGACGCAAGCAGCATAGGGGCCATCAACAAAAGAGAGGTCTTTAAAAAGTCTCTGAAGATCTGTATGATCAGGTCCTGGGTCATCATTCCCTCCTAAAAGAAACCTTTTATCATGGAGCCGATGAGCAGGTTCCATCCGTCTACAAGGACAAAAAGCATGAGTTTAAAGGGCAGCGATATAAATATGGGGGGTAGCATCATCATGCCTGCAGACAGGAGGACGCTTGCAACCACCATGTCGATCACGAGAAACGGTATATACAGAAGGAACCCGATCTGAAAGGCCCTTTTCAGTTCGCTGATGGCAAACGCCGGCACGATAACCCGTATCGGTACCTCTTCGGCGCTGTTGGGTCTTTTCAGTCCGGCTACGTTCATAAAAAGCGCGAGGTCCTTCTCCTTTGTGAACTTCAGCATGAAAGAACCCATCTCCTTCGATGCCTTGCTCACGAACTCGTCGTAGCCGATCCTGTTGTTCATGTAAGGCGAGAAGGCATTGGCATTGACCCTTTCGTATGTCGGGGCCATGATAAAAAACGTCAGGAACAGGGAAAGCCCGATGATCACCTGGTTCGGCGGCAGTTGCGGTATGCCCATCGCCTGTCTCAGGAAGGAAAGGACGATAATGATCCTCGTAAAGGAACTCATGAGCAGGAGGATCGCCGGCGCAAAGGCAAGGACGGTCAGCACGATCACGATATTGATGAGGTTGCGGCTCCCGCCTTCGCCTTTCACAAGGGAACCGATGATATCACCCTGCGACCGGGTCTTCTCCTGGCCCGTTGCAGCATGGACAAGGCACGGAACAAGGCATATCGAGACGATGAGAAGACCTGCGAGGACATATCTCATGACTGCTGACCTTCTTTTTTCCATTGTGCGAGGAGCGACATCTCCTTGTCTCCTGCGCCTATAACAAGCACGGAGTCCCCGATCTCAACAACGGAGATAAATTTTTTGTAACCGAGGTACATGGTATCGACCTTTTTGAGGGAATACCGGGGATCCTTCGGATGGAGACCCACCTGAAATTTTCCTGCATACCTCTTCACCACAAACAGGGCGGCTACGATACCGATGAGTACCAGGATTACCTTAACAATGCTTACATACGCATCGATCATCCCAGCTCCCGGACCCTTTCCTTCGGTGTGACTATCTCGATGATCCTCACGCCAAGCCGTTCGTTGACGACAACGATCTCCCCTTTGCCCAGCAGCTTTTCGTTTACATATATGTCGACAAGGTCTCCGGCAATCCTGTTGAGCTCGATTATCGACCCCTTGGAGAGGGCCAGGAGCTCCCCGATAGGCATCTTTGTCCTGCCTATCTCAACGGACATCTCAATGGAGATATCCAGAAGATTGCTGATATCGATCTCGAATTTCTTTGGCGCGGCAAGGTTTTGATTCTCTCCCACAAATTCTTCCATTGTGCCTCCTTAGTTGACGGATTCCTCCACCCTTATTGCCTTGTTCCCCTTGAAGGTCCCCATTTTACCTCTGAACTTGACATTCTGCTGGATCTCGATGTCCACCGGATCGCTTATGTACCTGTCCACGACGATCACGTTCCCATCCGATAGGTTAAGAAATTCTTCCAGAGGCATCTTTTTCTTTCCAAGCACCGCCCTCACGTCGATGGGGACATCGAGAACACTTGCCTTTAGTTTCCCGAACCATTTCTCCCTCATCTCCATGTCTTCCCTCGACGGTGTTGTCATGAGATAACCCTTGATGGGTTCCAGTATCCCGTAGGGCATGCATATCTTCACCCAGCTCGTCAGATCGCCTATCTCAATATTGAATTCGGTTATCCCCACCGTTTCTTCCGGCGCCACCATCGTTATGTAGTTGGGGTTTATCTCCGACCTGGAATACTTGCATCTGATCTCATAAACGGGCGCCCACGCCTTCTCCATCTCGGCGGAGACCAGTTCGATCAATTTTTTAATGACATTGAACTCGATCTTCGTAAATTCCCTGCCCACTATCTTCGGGACAGAGATATTCGTGCTGCCGAAAATGGTTTCAAGCACTGAAAAGATCATCTTTGCGTCAAAGATCACTATGTAAAAACCCTTCAGGTTTTCCGTAACTACGATATTCATATTCGTGGGCAGCGGCAGGGTCTTGATAAAATCCTCATAACCTACGTACTGGATCGGCTGGAGATCGACCTCAACCTCTTTCTCCATAAAAAGCGAGAGCGCCGACCTGAATGATTTGGAGAACCTGTCATAGATAAAATCCAGCGCCGGGAGTCTTTCCTTCTTCCCTCTCGTATACCTGATATAATCGAAGGACTTTGCCTCCTTATGCTCCTCCGGTGCTTCAACCTTCTGGGTCTCTATCTCCCCTTCGGATATCCCATGAAGCAGCGCATCTATTTCTTCCTGAGAGAGTACCTGTTCCATACAAGCTCCTACTGGATTATGATATCCGTTATATAGACGGACCTGATCTCTTCGCTGTTTTTAAAAAGTTCTTTCAGACTGTTGTAGATCTCTTTCTTGATCTCGTCTCTCTGGTTTACATCCATAAGCACCTCAGGCACCTTTGTACCGAGGACCGATAATGCCTTATCCCGGATCGCCGGGACCATCTTTTTCGCCTCTTCCATGATCTTCGGGTCCTGTAATTCTATCCCCAGGGATATCCTCGCGAACTTGGCAGAGTTCCCCGAAAGGTTGAAAACGAAGGGCTCCAGCGCCAGTATAGGTCCTACGCCATCCTTTTTCTTCTTGTCTTCCCCCTCTTTTTGCGCCTCTGCCTGTCTCTCCTTGTGCCCGCCGGAATATTTCTTCATGATCATGTCGCCATAAAGAAAATAGCCGCCGGCTACCGACCCGCAGAGGATCAGTATAAGGATGAAAAATATCAGCTTCGCCTTTCCCTTCTTCTTCGGTTTTCCTTCTGTCTTCCTTTTCTTCTCCGGTTTCTCCTCTGCATTTTCCCCGGCCTTCTGTTCCTTCTGTTCTTCGTCCATAGCTCGCTCCTCCGTCATCGATGAAAAAGCAATAAGTGTGCCATTTAAAAACAGTGGATAGTGAATAGTGGATAGTGAATAGTTAAAAAATTCTGTGAAAAAGATAAGTCAACTATTTCAGCGTGTTGAGCTTGTATGGGAGGAAAGGACAAACCGGGTCGCGCATATCCGGCAGCCGTTGAAGGGGAAGACGGGCTATCATATGCACTTCATAGTATCAATAGATGACACATGATCGTCATCGAATTGACAATAAAAAGGGGCTCCTGTGCGAGCCCCTCAGGACATAGCGAAAACTGTTACCTCTTGAGATTCATAAGCTCCGCAAGGATATCATCCGTTGTCGTTATGACCCTCGAATTCGCCTGGAACCCTCTCTGCGCTATGATCATCTTGACAAATTCTGTAGCAAGGTCAACGTTCGACTGTTCCAGTGAGTTGGGATTGATCTTCCCCAGCCCTCCCTCGCCCGGGGCATTTGTATAGGCCACTCCTGATTCAAGGGTCTCGGAATAGAGGTTGCTCCCCTCCTTTCTTAATCCCCAGGGATTGTTGAAATTGGCAAGGGTTATCTGGTAGAGGTCGAGTATCTGGCCGTTCGAGTAGTGACCCGATATTACACCTTCCGCACTTACGGTAACGTTCATCAGGACGCCCGGGGGATAGCCGTCCTGCGTCTGGAAGTTCGTTGTCGAGGCAATAGGATACTGGGTTGTGGTACCGCCGCCGGAGTCTGCGCCGAATACGATATCGATGACCTGGGCCGGCTGGGCGTTCTGCGAAAAATCAAAGGAGACACTTATCGGGTTCCCGCCGCTGATCAGCGTACCGTTGTTCCCGAATGTCAGGTACCCGGACTGCACGGACCCTTCCACGCCGCTTGCCGCGTCATCGGCGCTCAGGTATGCGTGCCATTCCCACACGCTTGTCTGGGTCGGTGTTTCCGTCTCGTGTGATTTTCTGAAGTAGACCGTTACCACATGCGACTGGCCGAGGGAGTCATAGACGGTGATAGACGTGGAATAGTTCGATGAGGCCGACGGGTTTACCGTTGCGCTCTCGTATTGTTCCTCAAAACCATTAACGGCAAACGTCTGCGTCCCTCCTGCGGTGACGGTGTTATATGTAATATTCAGCCCGCAGCCTTCCCAGTCCGTCAGCGTTGTGCCTGTAGCGGAGATGTTTTCACCGAAGGTTGTCGTTCCCTGAGAGACGCCGTCGAGCATCTGGTCAACGGTAAGGTCCATGTGGGCGCCGTAGAGGTCTGTGCTCGCCTTGTCATCCGTGGTCCAGCCGATGCTGCCCGTCGTAACCTGTGAATCATCCACAACGATATCTACGCCGGCGCTGTCCGCGGTCAGCCTGAGCTCTCCTCCCGCAGCGCTTGCCGTTACATTAAGACCGGCAGCGGCGTTGATGGCGGCGACAACCCCCGCCAAGTCATCGGCAGCCAGCGTGACATCGACGCCGTTTATCGTGAGCGTCCCCGTGCAATCGGAAAATGTCCCCGTCCCTGTGAGGTCCGCTGTCCGGGTAGTGATCACCGACGTATAGTTGCCTGCCCTCGCGTATCTCCCTTCGCTCCCTTCGATATCGATAATATTCCCGGTGCCCGCCGTTGTGGTCCTGTTGCCGATTGACCCTTTCCAGTCTGCGTTCGATTGGAGGTTGGCAGAAATACCGATAAATTCCGTTGCCCTCGGCTCGCTCGGCGCAGGAGATATCACTATATCGGAATCGACACCGAACGGCGCGTTCGTTGTCCTGTCGATCTCCCTCCCCTGGAGCTTGTAACCGGACGGGTTGATGAGATTGCCGTCCTTATCGAACCTGAACTGTCCTGCACGCGTATAATAACTCGTGTTGTTATCGGGAGATTTTACGATAAAAAATCCCTCCCCGCCTATCGCGAGGTCCGTCGATTCACTGGTACTTTCAAATGATCCCTGAGAAAAACTGGTATCCACAGAGCTCAGCGCAGTACCCCTGCCGACCTGGCTTGACCCGGAAGACCCGAAGATGGACTGGTAAAGGACATCCTCAAAGGTTGCCCTGCTTCCCTTAAATCCAACCGTGTTAACGTTTGCGATGTTGTTACCGACGACGTTAATCGAATGGCTGTTGGCGAGCAACCCGCTTATTCCTGAAAAAAAGGAACTTAACATAAAATCCTCCTCTTAGTTCATTATTTGCGTTATAGCACTTACGGGATAAAGGTCCCCGTTGTTTGCGACTACCTGATATCCGCTGTCTGATGCGACGACGCCTTTAATGGTCCTGAAGGTGGTTATTCCGCAACTGACCGTTGTGTCATCCTTTACGGCCGTTGCCGCAATAAGTACGTCATCAGTCCCCTGATAGGTATATGTCAGGCTGTCACCCTTCGTAAAATTGACCTCCGTGATATTCCCGTCATTTGTATTCTTCAGGACCAGCTTCACCGTATCGTAATCGTCGGACGGCACCAGGACAACCTCGTCACCGCTGGACAGCAAAATATCGTCTACACCGACCTTTTTGCCTATCACCGAAAGCCACTGGGCAATGTTCCCCTGCTCGCTTGCCTCTTTCATTGAATCAAGACTGTCTGCGATATTCTGCAACTGTTCCACCTGGGTAAGCTGTGAAAGCTGGGTAAGAAACTCCTGGGGCTCCGTCGGTTCCAAGGGATCCTGGTATTTGATCTGCTCGATGAGTATCTTCAAAAAATCTTCCTTGCTCATGCTGATGCTTGATGATGTGGTTGTGCTGTCCGTTGTGCTTGTCGTCTGGGTATAATCCGTTACATTCGTTATAGCCATAATACCTCCTTACGCCATGGCGTTTAAATAAGCGCCGAACTCTTCCTGTTCTTCATCCCTGGCATTCTCTTCCTTCCCGTTGTCCCGGTTGTTCCTCTCAAATCCTCTCTGGTCGTTTATATCAACCATAATCGTTGCATATATGTTTTTACCCTCAAGACTTCTTGTAATGGCATCTTTCTGCGACTGGATAAAGTTCATGATCCCTTCGCTGCCTGTCTTGATCTGTACGGAGATCTTCTGGCCTTCGTCTTTCAGTCCCACCAGGATTGTCTCCTTTCCATCTATCTTCAGCCTTACCACCATGTCGCTTGACGAATTTTTATTCGCATACTGTTCCACAACCTGTTCCACCCTGTCTGTGATAATAGACCCGAAGGCCGTCTTGTCATACGCCCTTGCCCCGTCTTTGCCGTGGAGCACCTCTGCCTTCAAATGGTCACCCTGTTGAAAAAGGCTCGAATCGTTCTTCAGCATTGCTGCCTCCCGGTCATCTTCCGGTATCGCTTCGACCTTTTCCGATGCGCCGTCGTGAACGGCCGCCGCTGCCGGCTTTTTTATTGTCAGTTGCGGCGTCTTTCCATCGTCTTCAGTATTGCGTGTTGTCAAAAAAGGCTCGTCAGGGACAATCGCCTTTACGGGCCGGGTCTTTTGATCCGATATCTCAACGTCCCTTTTTTGAAAGAGTATCCGGTAATCCCCGTTCCCGCCGGACCCCTTTTCCTTTTCGTCCCCATTGACCGGCACCTGTTTGTCTTCCGCGACCGCTGCGGACATGGAGGCCTTCAACGGATGGTCTTCCCTGTGTCTGTAAAAAACAGGCTTTATCGGGATTTCTTCGCGGTTTTCCGTATCCTCTTTCTTATTTACAGTCACGTTATCCTGTGCGGGCAGGAACTGGTTTTTGTCGGTCAGCACTGCCTGGAACATCTGAACAGACCCATCTATCGTGTCCGGAAGGCTATCCGGCAGGTCATCCTTTGCGGTTGCATCGTCCTTTGCGGTTGCATCGTCCTTCACGGTTGCATCGTCCTTTGCGGCCATGTAGTCTTCTGCAACGATAAGATCATCTGTCCGGTCGGAAAAAGGGATCCTGGCCCCTGTACCTGTCATGGCAGCGTCTTCCACGATCTTTAACGGACCGGCCTCGACAGGATCGCCGGCGGCTTCCCCTTTCTCATCAGCGTCATTCTGTACAGGAGGTTGGCCGGTGTTCAATTGATCCAAGAGGGACCACGCCTGCAATAACGAGAGGAGGTCCTTTTTGTCGTCCATGCCGCCCGAAGGTTCATCGTTCTGTTGTGTCTCCTGCCCCTGCTGTTCTCCCCCAAGTTCCTCCAGGTTCACGAGAAAGGTCTTGTCCTTCCCGGACAATTTATCAAGCAGGATCCCCAGAAAATCCTGCGGGATCGCCTGGCCGTTGGCAAACTGTTCCGGCAGCAAACAGTCCTGTGAAGGCCTTGTTGTGTTCATGAATAGGCAATTTATGAGAAGGTCCATGACACATGATAAAACAAAATCCATGCCATATTACGTCATTCAATAATATCGATGTGTTACGAATTTGGTTTGCTTGTTTTCAGGGAAGGACCGGGGAAAACATTTCCCGGTGGGGAAAATATTTCCCAATACAAACTAATGAAGCCGGGTATCGATCCTCAGGGCAATGTCATCAAGAAGTTTCTGCTGCCTTCTGTTGATGGATTTTTTAAGGCTTGCCGCCATCTTTGATTTCAGTTTCTCAAACATCTTTTTCTCCTTTGCCAATTCAAAAAGCTGCGACCTTAAACTTTCGATCTTCTTCTCCTTGTCTTTCTTCTCCCCCATCAAGGCATCCTTCCTGCTTTCCAAGTAACTGAGGTAATCCTTCAGAACGGAAAAATCACTCCCTGTTATCAACGCAGCGCCCAGATTATTGTGGCTTTTATGGATGGTCTCCTCAGTCATGTGTATATTGAGAACAATTTTCTTCACTTCAAGGGCGGCATCCTCGATCTCCCTCTCTTTACCCCGTATCATCGTCTCCTTCAGTTCGATGATCTTATCGATCTTTTTTCTCAGCATGGCCTAATCCTGGACTTCAGCT
>MVRS01000234.1 GCA_002067975.1 Syntrophorhabdus sp. PtaU1.Bin058 | reverse complement strand
GCTCTTCGGCAGTGTGTTCCTCCTTGTCGCGATCATCGCCGTGTACCTTGCGACAGGCACGTTCAGCATCCCCGATGCGATGTTCCGCGACTACGGCTTCACCTTCCAGCTCTGGATATTCCTTGCCTTTGCCATCGCCTTTGCGATCAAGGTGCCCATGTTCCCCTTCCACACATGGCTGCCCGCAGCCCACACCGAGGCGCCGACTGCAGGGAGCGTCTTCCTCGCGAGCGTCCTCCTGAAGATGGGGACATACGGGTTCTTAAGGTTCTGCCTTCCCATAACGCCGAAGGCGAGCGTCTTTTTCGCGCCGTACATGATCGCGCTTTCCGTTATCGGGATCATCTATGGCGGCCTTGTCTGCCTGAGCCAGACCGATATGAAAAGGCTCATCGCCTATTCCAGCGTGGCCCACATGGGTTTTGCAACGCTGGGGATATTCTCCTTCACTGTCTTCGGATGGGAAGGGGCGCTCCTGCAGATGCTCAATCACGGGGTGACGACCGGTGCCCTCTTTCTCTGTGTCGGTATCGTCTACGAGAGGACACACAGCCGCGAGATATACGATAACGCGGGTCTCGGGAAGATCATGCCGGCATACGTGGGATTCTTCGGTCTCTTTTCCATATCCTCCTTTGCCTTCCCCGGTACGAATAATTTCGTCGGTGAGCTCTATGTTCTCATCGGCACGTTCTCTCAGAGTAAACTGGCAGGGTTCCTTGCCGTCGTCGGTGCCCTCCTCGCAGCGGCCTACATGCTGAGGCTTCTCAAACAGATCGTCTGGGGAAGGACGGACAAGAGGGCGATCTCGGATATGAAAGCCAGAGAGGTCATATACCTTTTGCCGCTCGCTCTTTTTGTGATATGGATGGGGCTCTTCCCGCGTCCTTTTGTGCAGGTGATCGAAAAGACGCTGGTAAGCCTTCATTCACAGATGAACACTGTTTTCCGTTAAGGGGTTGATTGATGATGATACTGCCTGAACTGTCGATGCTTTTCTTCTCAATCGTGTTTCTCTTTCTCTCGCTCGGGAAAAAGAAAGACAGCGTCATTCTTCTTGCCAAATCCCTTTCAATAGTCGTCTTCGCTATCTCTCTTGCCGGTATCCTTGCAAACGGCGAGCTTTTTTCAGGCGCTTACCGGCTTGACCTCTTCTCACAGATCTTCAAGGCCGTCATCGCTTACGGCTTCTGTCTCGTTATCTTTATCTTTGACAGGCAGAACGAGATCGAAGAGGCATATTTCCCGGAATACATCATGTTCCTCGGTTTTTCCGCACTGGGACTCATGATGCTCGTAAGCTCCGTGGAACTCATATCGATCGTTATTGCCCTGGAGATATCCTCTTACAGCCTTTACGTTATCGTTCCCCTGCGCAAGGGGCAAACGCATGTCCAGCTTGAGGCGTCGGTGAAATACCTCTTTTTCGGCGCCATCTCGACAGGCATCATGCTCTTCGGCATGAGCTATGTCTACGGGATCGTGAAATCTACCTTTTTGAACGATATACTGAAGGTACTGCCGGGATTCATGAACCAGCCCATCGGTGTTTTTGCACTGATCCTTACCCTCACAGGTTTTTTCTTCAAGCTCTCTCTCTTCCCGATGCATTTCTGGGCACCGGATATTTACGAGGGGGCTTCCAATACGACGACGACGTTCATCGCCACGGTTCCCAAGATCGGGGCCGCAGCGTTGCTCATCAGGATCACGATGCTTGCGAATGCCTCAGGGGTACAGTTTGTCAATCTTCTCATCGTCCTCGCCGCCGTATCGATGACCCTGGGAAACCTTGTCGGTCTTGTGCAAAAGGATATAAAGAGGCTTCTTGCCTATTCGGGCATTGCACATGCAGGGTACCTGTTGATGGGCGTGCTGGCGTTGAGCAGGGACGGATATGCATCGGCGATGTATTATATCATCGTCTATCTTTTCATGAACCTCGCCTGCTTCTATGTCCTGGTCATACTTTCAAAAGACGGCAGGAATATCGTCCTCGATGATCTCGTGGGGCTTGCAAAGAGGGCGCCGCTGCTTGCCTTTACCCTTGCCGTCGGAGCCTTTTCACTTGCAGGCATCCCGCCTACCGGAGGGTTTACCGGAAAGCTCTTCCTTTTTATGAGCGCATTCCGGGAAGGACACCTGGCTATCGTTATAATAGGCGCCGTCAATACTGCCATATCGATCTTCTATTACCTGAACCTCGTCAGGATGAGCTATTCGAAAGAGGCGGAGTTGGCGGAGCCCATCCAGCTTACCTTCAACGAGAAGGCACTCTGTTATATCTTTATATTCCTTGTCCTCTATATGGGGATCATGCCCTTCGGACTCATGGATATATTAAGGATGGCAGTGTAAGCCTGTAAAATCTCGTTAGGCGTAAGGCGATCAAACCCTTTACACCTTACAGATGTTCTGCTTTCTACTATTCCGATCCTCTCACCTTCTGCCTGACTTTGTACTTTGCCCCACGATCGTAATATATAGCAATAATTTGTGGATTTTTTTGTAGTTCACTATATACGATATACTATCTACTATTCACTGTTCTTCGACAGGAAACGCCGTGGTGAGTTTGCTGCAATATTCGCAGAGATAGAAAATCCCCTTTCCCGGTACAAAGAATTTCCCCACAGCCTCTTTCACCAGGCACCATTCACAGAGTACTTCATCCTTATCGCCGATGGGCTTATTTGTTGTCATAAAGAACTATTTATTATACCTCTTTACCGCTGAGGTGGGGGATATTTCTCAAAGGTATCACCGGAAAAGACATTATCCCCATTGTACTGCGGCGGTAATTTATCGCTGTTATAAATAATTGTATCGCAGCATACCGCCACGTATCCCCAGCCGAAATTTACGATGTTTGTTTCTCTGCCGCAATGCGGACATATGATTTTGTACATTCTAAACCTTGTTATGACAGGAATGATAAGGAGCTGCCGGTGGGCATCCGGAATGATCTCTACTTATGCGGATAACGACTCAACCCCTGTCCCCCATGTAGTCTTTTATTTAGACTATCATAGAGCAAGGGAAAGTATAATATTGATTTATTATGGTGATAATATGGGTATATTAACCATATTATCTGAGTGACAGGAGGTATGAACGGAGATTGACCTTTCTGTTGTTCAGCGCGAGCTTATACCGTATGTTATTTCTATGCGAATCAATGGCGCTTGTTGCTACGCCCATTATTTCCGCTATTTCCTTGGTTGTCTTGCCGTTCCTGATCAGCGATGCCACCTCGATCTCTCTGGGAGTAAGGTTAAACTGCCTGATCGTGTTCAGGTATGGCGACATTATTTCCTTGAGGTTTGTTTGGATTACATCGAGGTAGGCCCTCTGTGCAGGGTCAAGGTGGCCCTTTTGGATTTTATTGACATGCAATAGGATCATTTCCCTGATATTCGATACGAACTGCTCCTCGAGTTCTTTCCTGTCTTCTTCCCTTTGTTTCAACATTACCCTGAGGGCGGTGTTGACCTCCCCAAGGGTTCTGGATTTCATTGTCAGTTCCTTCTCATGTTCCTTCAGCGCATCCAACATCTTTTTCTGTTTTGTGATATCATGGCCGCTCCCGCGATAACCCAGGAGCTTTCCATCCTGATCAAAAAACGGGAATCCGTTTATTTCGAGGAAGATCATATGACCATTTTTATGTAAACACTTGTTGGAGAAGGACACAAAGGGCTTTTTCCGGGAGAAGACCTTCTTTACCAAAGGCGCTATCCTTTTTACCTCCTCGGCAGGCATGATCTCGGTAGGCCTTTTGCCTATAAGCTCTTCCGGTTTATAACCCAGGACATTATATACCCTGGGGCTAACGTACGTATGGATAAAATCCGCGTCCGTTTCCCATACCCACTCTTCTATGGATTCCAACAGGGCACGGTACTGCTCTTCCGTTTTCTTTCTTTTGACAATCTCCTGCCGGAGCTGCGCCGTGCGTTCTGCCACCAATGCGTCGAGGTGGTCGCGGTGTTTTTTAAGCTCTTCCTCCATCGCCTTACGTTCGGTGATGTCGCGGACAACTGACAGTATGCGATCCTTGTTGCCGATCCTGGCCTGTTTCAGGTTTACCTCAACCCAGAACACCGTACCGTCCTTGTGCCTGGCCTGCCATTCAAAAAGTTGCGGACCGTCATGTGAGGCCTTCCTGATCCATTCCAGCACCTCTTTCTGAGTATACGGCGGTATATCGGCACTTATTGCCGATATACTGAGCTTCCCCGTGACCTCCTCCCGTGTGCGTCCGGACATTTCACACGTCTTTTCATTAACATCGAGGATGTCCCCGGTTTTCGCATCGTGGATAAAGAAGGCATCATTTGCCTTATCGAATATCTCGCGGTAAACATCGTGCAATATGCCCGGGACACCTTTTGTCTTTTTGTGCCTGATCGCCGGTTTTCCCGGCCCGGTATCCCGCCGGCGCGCTGCCGTGAGTTCATCGGTGGGTTGCTCTCCGGTCTTCTTCCTGTTTTTCATCCGACGCGGGGTCTGTAACATGCTACTCTATCTTTTTTATCACATGAAAGATGTGGCTGCCCTTTACGGCTATGTAGCGAAAGGTATCCGGTGGATCAAAAACGATCCTTCCTGTGTCGGGCAGGGATGTACTGTCCGACTCTTCCTGTTCTTTTTCGTCGATCACCGCGAACCGCTTATTTGCCTGCTGGGCCATGTAGGCCATATGTTTCCCGTCCGGGCTGAACACGAGGGAATCTTCAATAACGTTATCATATTCCTTCCCTTCTTCATCGTCTATAACCACCAGCCGTTTCCCCCCTCTCTGTGCAACATAGGCGAGCCGTTTGCTGTCAGAGCTGAACACCGGACTGGCCGAGATGATCTCTTCATAAGGTCTCCCTTCCGTCGTGTTGCGGACAACGAACCACGTATCGTTTTTCCGGGCTGCATAGGCAAATTGCCTGCTGTCCCGGCTGAAGACGGGCGTTCCTATAAGGTCGTAGTGTTTTTCCTCTTTTCCGTCGAGGACCATGAACCTTCTGGGGCCGGATTTCACACCATAGATGAGCCTCTTGCTGTCAGGACTGAAAAGAGGGGTGCCTCGCAGTATATTGTCGTAGGGCATTTCCTCTTTTCCGTCAAGGATCACGAACCATCCGTTGCCCGTGCGTGCGTTAAAGGCAACCCGCTTGCCGTCAGGACTGAAGGCAATCGTTGTCCCTACGCCGTCATAGGGTTTACTTTCCTTCTCGTCGAGGACCATGACGACCTTGTTGCCCGTGAATGCATTATAAGCAACGTGCCTGCTGTCCGGACTGAAGACCGGCGTTCCTGCCATGATGGCATCATGGTATTTGCCTTCTTTGCCGTTGACGACAACGTACCAGTTATTGCCCGTGCGTGCGTTAAAGGCGACCCGTGTACTGTCCGGACTGAAGACCAACGTCCCTATATCGTCGTACCCTTTTCCTTCTTTGTCGTCAACAACGACAAACCATCTGCCGCCTGATTTTGCAGGATAGGCAATCCTCGTACTGTCAGGGCTGAAGGTAATGAGATTGACGGCTATAAGATCATACTGTTTGCCTTCCATGCCGTTCACAACGACCGTCCACTTGTTGCCTGATTTTGCGCCATAGGCGAAGCGCCGGCTGTCCGGGCTGAAGACCGGGGTCCCGAGGTCGTTGTATCCTTTCCCTTCATTGCCGTCGATGATGATGGCCCATTTTTTCTCATCAATCTTTTTAATGAACGCCGTACGCCTGTTATCGGGGCTTGCCCGAAAGGACTGTTCGATGATTGATGAGATATCAACGCCGGCCGCCGCGCCCCCGGATATGGCGGTTCCGTGCGTTTTTTCCTGACCATAGGCCGGCACGTTTACAGCAATCAAAAGACAGACGAAGACAATTACGGATATTTTCAGCATCCAGGCACCTCTCGCATTCCTTCTTACTCTATTTTCTTGGTCTGCGAGCGTTTTGTCAATGGATAATTGCTAAACATCTAAAGTCCTGCGCGTATTATATCCTACCATTTTTTAAACATGAAGAATACCGCTCCTATTATCATAAGAAAAGCAACGACATAATTCCACCGCAGGCCTTCCTTGAGATAGAGGATAGAGAAAAAGGCAAACACAATAAGGGTGATAACCTCCTGGATAACCTTTAACTGCGCCGCCGAGAATTGATAATGCCCTATCCTGTTTGCCGGTACCTGAAAACAATATTCCACAAAGGCGATAAGCCAGCTGAAAAGGATCACTTTCCAGAGGGCCGTTTCCTTGAATTTAAGGTGTCCATACCATGCCATGGTCATGAAGATATTGGAGATCGTGAGAAGTGTAACCGTTTTCATATGAGCCCGTCCTCTGCAATTATTTAAGGAAAAAGATGAAGGGTTTTATCTGTGAGTTTTTTACAATGCGTATTGGTTCGAGGTCAAGTTTATTCCGATACCATTCTGTTGTTAGTTTTATCTTTGTTTGATAGACTGTATTGTGAAAAATTGAGGGAGGTCTGCAATGGGAAAAAGGGTTGTTGTTATAGGGGCTGGTCTTGCCGGGATGATCGCGGCCTGTATGGCACAGAGAGAGGGCGCAGAGGTTTTGCTTGTTGACAGGGGATCCATCGGGCTTGGTAGCAACTCGGCCATGGCGAACGGCGTTGTCGGGCGCCCTTCGGGTAAACAGGACGAGAAAAAATATATTGCCGATACAATTGAGATAGGGAGAGGGCTCAACAGGAGGTCTATGATAGAGATTGCCGCGGCGGAAGCGGAAAACGCCATCTCCTTTCTCCGTTCCGTTGGGGTGAACGGCACCGAAGGGACAAACATGTATTCCGTTAAATCGCCCGATCCGGAGATTATCCCCGGCGTGACCCTTGTCAAAAAGGTTCGGGAGGCAGTAGGGGCCCTTGAGAACGTTCGGTGCATAACAGGGTTTTACGTGACAGAGATCGTAACGGATAGAGACCATACGAGGGGCATAAGGGGTTTCGACAAAACGGGGAAGGAGACGGAGATCCCCGCCGACGCGGTAGTTATTGCTACCGGCGGTGCAGGGGCAGTCTATCTGAAAAATGACAACCAGAAGGATATCGTGGGACAGGGATACCGCCTTGCCGCACAGGCGGGGCTCGCCCTGTGGGATATGGAATTTGTCCAGTATTTTCCGCTCGTCTTTGCCGACCCCCATCTGCCTTCCATGCTCGTTTTCCCTCCCTACCACAAGGCGATAAAACTGACAAACAACTCGGGGGAAGATATCGTTGCAAAATACGGTCTCGGTGATATAAACGAGGCGGCTGTAAAAAAACGGGATGCATTCTCGGCCATTCTCTTTGGTGAATTGCAGTCAGGACCCGTGTGGATGGACTTCAGGGATATCCCCTCCGAGATGTGGAAGAAACACCCTTTAAGCCTTCTCGCCAAGCTGAAGCATGATTTCTCGGCAAGACCCGCCGCCGTCTCTCCCGCGGCCCACTTTTTTATGGGAGGCGTGAGGACAGATGAAAAAGGGGAGACGGACCTGCCAGGCCTTTTTGCCTGCGGTGAAGTTGTGTTCGGATTCCATGGAGCCAACAGGCGCGGAGGCAATGCATTGCTTGAATGTGTCGTCTTCGGGACGATCGCCGGCAGGAATGCGGCACAATATGCCCTGGGAAATGACGTGTCTTCCATGAAGGAGGGCGGTGCTGCACCGACCGGTATGTCCGCCGGCAGGGGCGATCTGCGGGCCCTCCGTCAGGAGATACGGGAGATCGCCTGGAACCATGCCGGGGTCGTGCGGAACGAGGCAGGCCTCAAAGAAGGGCTTGAAAAGATCGCCGGGCTGCGACGGAGGTTGGGAGCGATACTGCCGCAGACCACCAAGGAACTAAGGCTGAAGCTCGACCTGGATAGTGCTGCCTTTGCAGCACAGGCGATCATGACGGCAAGCCTCGCCAGGAAAGAGAGCAGGGGCAGCTTCCTCCGCAGCGATTTCCCCTATGAGGATAACGCGAACTGGAAGAAAAACTCCTGTCTCAGATATGACGCGGAAAACAGGGCATTCACACTGAGCTTCGGGGACGTAGAATAAAAAATTGTAGGTCCGAATGCGGCCTGCCTAATGGGAACTGCTCAACCACCATTCAGACGCGCCTGACGGTTCAATACGACACGGTGACGGCAGGAATTTTTTTCCGCTGCGGGCAATAATTTCCCGGCATCTGCCTCTGTTTTGCCTGGAAAGATGGGTAAGCACCGGAGGCCTATTGACCGTCAACAATGCTTAATCCATTGTGATTGCATGCATAAATACCCGCCCATTGTCTATGGCAGCCCTCCTGGAATGAAATTTGCTGACGTAACAACAGAGAAAAGAACGGATCATCCCTGAGAGGAGGTATACTGTGGATGTAAACGTCATAACAAGGAACTATCTTATTGCCTCGGTAAGCGCAACACAACGGTCGGGAAAGGGTGACACATCAACAGCGCCTGATGTGTCTCAGACAACGGGGGACGATGTGGTCTCCATCTCTCCACAGGGCTCAGCGATGTGCGGACTCGCAGGTAAGCTCGGGATTGACAGCCTGCTCGGGTTTACGCCGGAGACGCCCGGCAGGGTTTCCGTCGATGAGCTGGAATATTACGGCCGGAAATTCCTCGATGAGTACAGCGCCAGACTGAATACCCTCTTCGGGGAAAATGGTATTGACATTGACACGCCCGTGGAGCTGGCGGGCGGTTCCGACGGAAGCATTGTTGTAACCAACGATCACCCCGACAAGGCGGCCATCGAGAAACTCTTTAAGGATAATCCTGAACTGGGCAACGAATTCAAAAAGATCGACAACATGCTTACCCTTGCCGAAGCGGGCCGGGAAGCGGCGAAATTCCAGGAGGCGTACGCGCAATGTCCGGAAGCCGCAGTCGTGCAATACGGTTATCTCTTCACCACGCAACTGCAAGGGACGCTTCAATTTTCCAACGAGGGAGCGGATATCTTATTTCACAGGGTACCGCAAGCAAGCGCATAGGGAGAACGCATGGAGAGGAGATACCCTTAACATAAGAGTTAGTTCCTTTTTTCATTAACGGTCCGAAGCAAAGATCTTCCGGAGCCATAAAAGATAACGAAAAAATATTCAGAGTTATGTGGAAATTGTAAAGGACGTTGGGTTAGATTGAAGGAATGGCAAAATACACTGATCTGCGAGGCAAGGCATTTCTGTTTTTGATGTGCCTGTGGTTCCTGTGGTTCATAAACTTTAACATCCGGATAATCTTTTCGCCGATACTGCCTATTGTTGAGGATGAGTTTGTTGTCAATCATGCCCGCGCAAGCGGCATTTTTGTTTTCCTTTCTGTCGGATATAGCCTCTCGGTAATGATCTGCGGTCTTTTCTCGGGAACCTTCGGCTACAAAAGGTCCATCTTTTTCTCTATGTTGTTTTTGAGCCTGATATCCTTCTTGATCCCTGTTGTCCGGACATTTTGGCTGCTCTATGCCTTCGGTTTTTTCATCGGTCTTGCCGTCGGCTTCTATCTTCCTTCGGCCATGCCGCTGATGACCGAATATTACTCGGAAAACAACTGGGGCAAGGTGATCGCCATCCATGATACCGGCGCTTCGATATCTATATTCTCCACCCCTTTAATCGCCCTTTTTCTTCTTAGGTTCTTTTCATGGCGGGGTATCTTTGTGGCATTGGCATTTGTTTTCCTGGCCGCTGCCATTGTTTTCTTCTTCTCGTGCAGTGAAATAAAGATCAACAGCCCCCCGAAGGTAGTATACAGGGGGCTTATCAGGACGAGGTCGCTCTGGCTGACATCCCTAATCTGGGTCTTCGGCGTAGGCGGGAACATGGGCCTTTACTCTGTCATCCCGCTTTACCTTACCAAGGAACTTGGATTAGCGCTTGATTACGCGAATACCGTATTGGGTATATCAAGACTTGGGTCGATTGGCGTGTCTATCCTGTGCGGCTTTCTGATCGACAGGTTCAACCTGCGGATGGTCATGTTTCTTGTGTTGCTCATTACCGGCATCATGACCGTTCTTATGGGGTTGGTACCTGTCGGATATATAGGGATCATCCTTTTCCTCCAGGCCTTTTGCGTGACGGCCTTTTTCCCCGTCGGCCTTGTGGCAATTGCAAGAACCTTCAACCGGGAAATGAGAAGCTTGGCCACAGGCATTATCTTTGCTTTAAGCATAGCCTCCGGGGCGGGGTTGATACCCTACCTTCTCGGCCTCTCAGGGGACCTGTACAGTTTCGGGCGGGGCATCACCATCTTCGGCATACTCGTTGCGCTGTCCAGCCTGGCGGTGTTCCGTTTGAAAGAGCTTGAATAGCATAAAGGCGGTCGTCAGTAGATAGTCGTCAGCAGTCAGCAAATAAATCGGTCTCTCTGGTCCATTTAGTCCATTTCGTCTCTCTGGTTTGTTTAGTCTATCTGACCAGAAACCAGTAACGAGTATCGAGCATCAGGTTTGCCATAGGTTTTTGCATGGACGCATTTCCCGGTTGTTGATAAAGCACCTGCGGTATGATACAAATACGTTAAGGGGTAATAAGTTATGACGAATGAGCTTTTACGGAAGATCCCGAAGGTCGACGATATCCTGAAACACAAGGACTGGAAAAGGCTTGTCGGGGAATATTCCGAGGACACGGCCAAAGACGCACTGAGGGAATGCCTCGATGAGCTGAGGCTCGATATCAAGGAAGGAAGGACGGCTTCTGTTCCGTTGATCAGCGATATCATCGGAGCCGCACAGAAGAGGGTGGCGCTTATTACCGCTCCCCGGCTGAAGCGGGTCATCAACGGAACAGGCATTATCATCCATACGAACCTCGGCAGGTCCCTGCTTGCCCAAAAGGCGATCGATGCCATTGTGGGTGCGGCGTCACACTATACGAACCTCGAATACGACCTGAAAAAGGGCACGAGGGGCGACCGCTATGAACACTGCACGTATATCCTGAAACGCCTCACCGGGGCTGAAAGCGCCCTCGTCGTAAATAATAATGCCGGTGCCGCGTTCCTCATCCTCAATACGCTTGCGGAGGGGAAGGAGGCCATCATCTCAAGGGGCGAGCTTGTGGAGATAGGCGGCTCGTTCAGGATCCCCGACGTGATGAAAAAGAGCGGGGCGATACTGAGAGAGGTGGGGACAACCAACAGGACATATATTGAAGATTATGAACGTGCCATAACCGAGAATACCGGCCTTCTCATGAAGGTCCATACGAGCAATTTCCGGATCAGGGGCTTTGCACACGAGGTAGACGTGGGAGAGATCACCACCCTTGGCAGGAAGCATAATATCCCTACGTACTATGATGCAGGAAGCGGGCTTTTCTACCCCATCGGCGACGGTGATGGGCTTGATGAACCGCTTGTGAAGCGGGAACTGGTCAAGGGGCTTGACGTCATATCCTTCAGCGGCGACAAGCTTCTCGGGGCGCCCCAGGCAGGGATCATCCTCGGAGAGAAACAGTGCATCGACATGATGAGAAAGAATCCCATGACAAGGGCCTTGAGACCGGACAGGTTCACCCTTGCAGGACTGGAAAGCACATTGCTCCTCTACCTTGACATGGAAGATGCACGGCGTGAAATACCTACCCTCTCGATGATCTTTCAGGATGAGGGCCTTCTCAAACGGAAGGCCCAGCGGATCGCGGCGGCTGTCAGGAAGCGGTGCGGCAACCTTTCCGTGTCCGTTGCTGCCGTACATTCCGAGGTCGGCGGCGGAAGCCTGCCCGACGTGGTGATCCCTTCATTCGCCGTTGCGCTCAAGCCGGAGGCAATCAGCGTCGAACGCCTTGAAGAGAGACTGCGCAGCCTCGATGTACCCATTATCGGGAGGATCGAAAGGGAGCGCCTGATCATTGACATGAGAACAATCCTCAGGAATGACGAACCCTTTCTGGTCTCCGGGATAGAGATCGCCCTGAAGGGATGAAAGACATATTCCGTATTACCTGTGAAGAGGACGGCATACGCCTCGACGTCCTTCTTTCAGAAAAACTCTCCCTGACAAGAACGAAGGTGAAAGAGATGATCGAGGGGGGTCATGTCCGTATTGGCGGGAAGACCCCGAAACCCTCACTGAAGGTCAAGCGTCTTATGGAGATCGAGGGCGAGATACCCCGGGAAGAGCCTCTGACGCTTACGGCCCAGGCAATCCCCTTGGATATCCTCTACGAAGACGACTACATGCTCGCAATCAACAAGCCTGCCGGCATGGTCGTCCACCCCTCGTTCGGGCATAAAGAGGGCACGCTGGTAAATGCCATACTGGGATATTTGGAGCAGAGAGCGGAGAGCGGAGAGCGGAGAGCGGAAGCGCAAGGAAGGGACGAGGCACGCGGCACAAGGGACGAGGAGCGAGATTTTATCTCCGAGCTCAATACTCCGAACTCCGAACTCGCACGCGAAAGCGTGCGCCCCGGCATCGTCCACAGGCTCGACAAGGGGACAACGGGTGTCATCATCATCGCGAAAGACCCGAAGACCCAGGAGTTGCTTTCAGATCTCTTCAAGGAACGGAGCGTCAGGAAGGTATACAGGGCAATCGTTGAGGGCGTCCCGAAGACAAACGAGTGGGACGTCGGGGAAAACATCGGGAGACACCCGGTGGAGCGGAAGAAGATGGCTGTCCTGAAAGGGAAGGGCAGGAGTGCGTTCACAGGATTTAAGGTCCTGGAGAGGTTCAACGGGTTTTCCTATGTCGAGGCATATCCGAAGACCGGAAGGACTCACCAGATCAGGGTGCACCTCGCGTACTCGGGACACCCCGTAGTCGGTGATGAATTATATGGAAAGAGGTCAAAGAAACTTGTAGGAAGACCCTTCCTCCATGCCTGCAGGATCGAATTTGTACACCCGATCAGGAAGGAGCCTGTCTCGATCGAAGCACCGGTACCGGAGGATATGGTGAATTTTATGACAGACGTAAGGGAACCATAGCATAGCGCATAGCGAAACATCCATGAGACATTAAACGTGAAATATGAAAGGCGGAACGTCAGGAATGTGGCTTGTGGCTCATAATCGCGCAGTGTATAGTTGGTTTTTTTACGCTATGCGCCCTGCGCTATGCGTTTTTCATGCCGGTAACAGAGGATCAACATGAAATTTGAGCTTGTACATAAAGGCGACTGGTCGTATTACCGAACTCCTGAGCTTGAGGAAGCAGGTATTGTACACGGTTTTTTCACTAAGGCATCTCCGTCGCCTGAACCTTACGGGAAAGACGGGAAGGCCTTTCTCGACGCCTTTGCATTGCAGCGTTTCATTATAATGGATCAGGAACACGGCGACAGGATCCACGTAATCCGGGACGGGGAGAAGGCCGAAAGCGGCGACGGCATCATTATCATTGAAAGGAACGTCGCAGGGATCATCAAGACCGCAGATTGCCTGCCCGTCATTATTGCCGCCCCCGGATTGCCGATGGCCGCTATAGTACATGCGGGATGGCGCGGCACCGTCAGGAAGATAAGCCTGAAGGCGGTTCGGAAAATGGTGGAACTCGGTGCGGAAAAAGAAGGCCTCATCGTCCTCATGGGTCCATCCATCGGCCCATGCTGTTACGAGGTAAAGGAGGATGTGTACAGCGTCTTCAATAACGAGGGCTTCCCGGAAGGGGTCTTTCGCAGGGCAGGCGGCGCCACCTACCTGGACATACGGGAGGCGAACAGAGAGCTTTTGCACCGGGAGGGCGTAAAAGAGATATATGATGCAGGCCTTTGTACGTATTGCAGCGATGGGCGCTTCGCCTCTTACAGGCGCGGCGAACGGAGCAGCAGGCAGATAAACTTTGTTTCTCTCAGGGGATAAGGTATAATAACTATAACAAATACCCGTGAGACGTAAGTCGTCAGGCGTTAGGCGATTTTACCCCTTACGACTCACGACTGACGGGTTCATTTGAATTTGAAAATCGGATTTTTGCTGACATGAGATACAGAAAAGAACTTTTTGTCACATTTCTCGTATTCCTTACCCTCGGTTTTCTTGTCTACCTCGAGACACAGCTCCCTTTCTTTACGAAATTCCTCCCCGTAGGGGAGAACAAGCTTATCATCATTATCCTGAACATCAACCTCTTGCTGATCCTCCTCCTCCTCTTCCTCATCACGAGGACGGTGATCAAGGCCTATATCGAGAAAAAGCGGGGCATCTGGGGGTCCGGGCTCAAGCAGAAGCTTACATTGACACTGCTCTTTATCTCTATCGTGCCGTCCTTCACGCTTTTTATCCTTGCCACCGGTTTTTTCTATGTCAGCATGGACAAATGGTTCAGCCAGAAGATAGAGGATACGATGGAGAACGCCCTCAGTCTCACGCAGTTCCATTATGATGATATCTTTAACCGTTATGAAAAGATAGGCGCATCGCTGGCAGGGGAGATACGGAGAAAGAAACTGTTAAATGATGAAACGGCATTGAGCACGTATATTAACGGAAGCGCCAGGACGTACTTTCTCGATTACCTGTCTGTCCACAAGCTGTCGGGGGGCATCATCAGGGTCAGGGACAACCTCAAAGAGGACTTCGATGAACGATTGTCGAAGAAGATTAAGGCGGCGATCCAGGGCAATACCATACGGGAGATCATTCCCATCGAGGAGGGGGAACTGGTCATTACCGGCACAAAGATCCTCGACGATTCCGGGAAGCCGCTCGCGCTTTTGTTCGTCGGCGACACGATCAGGGTCCACGGAACGCAACGGATCAAGGAGATCGCTGCAACCTACAAGGAATTTAAAGAATCGCGGGCATTCAAAAAGGTCCTGAAATACAGCTTTATTATACCGCTCTTTCTCATCACCATACTGACGATCTTTTTTTCCATGTGGGTGGGGATAAAGATGGCCGCCGAGATCACCATCCCCATTGAGCGCGTCAAGGAAGGCGCATCGATCATAGCAAAAGGCAAGTTCGACGTAAATCTCGAGGAGCGGGGCAAGGACGAAATCGGCACCCTTGTGAGGGCCTTTAACAGTATGGCCAGGGAACTTAAAATAACGAAGGACGAGATAGAGGAGAAGCGGAGGTACATAGAGGTTATCCTCGACAACGTTGCAACAGGCATTATCTCCACGGACACGCGGGGGAATATCCTCCTTCTCAACAGGGCGGCAAAGGCAATACTGGGCATCGAAAGGGATCAATGGGTCGGAACACCGCTCAAGGATATCCTCGGCGACGATTTCAGGAATCTCATGAAGCCCTTTCTGAAAGAGGTCAGGAGGGCGGACAGCGGAAGCGTCACAAGAGAGGTGCGGCTCAACCTCAAAAAGGATGTAACCTATATCAGGGCCTCGTTAACGGTTTTGAAGGATGAGGCAAAGAAGACAGAGGGGTTCATCATTGCCTTCGATGACATCACCCATATCGTGCGGGCGGAAAAGCTTGCGACCTGGAGGGAGATCGCGAGGAAGCTGACCCATGAGATCAAGAACCCGCTGACGCCGATCATACTTTCCGCCGAGAGGATCAGGAGGAAGCTGCTGGCACAGTTCACGGGTGAAGAGAAGGAGGTCCTCGATGAAACGACATCGGTCATTATACGGTCCGTCGATGACATTAAGGGGATCGTGAACGAGCTCACCAAACTGACCCATATCTCGCAGACGAAGACGCTTGAGGACCTGAATGCGATCGTGGAGGAGACCATCGGTCTTTATAGACACCTCTATCAGAATATTACCTTTCAGTATGAGAACGAGGGGATACCGCCGTTACGGGTAGACAGGGACGGGATCAAGAGGGCGCTTATCAACCTCATTACCAATTCCGTGAAGGCGATCGATGACGGCCAGGGCGCCATCAGCATTCAAACGAGATATTCGAAGGAGAGGGGTGCCGGTATCATAGAGGTTGCCGATACCGGGAAGGGGATCCCCGACGAGGACAAAGAAAGGATTTTCGATCCCTATTTTACCAAAGACAAGGAAGGCCAGGGCCTCGGCCTGGCGATAGTCCATTCGATCATACTTGAGCACCACGGAAAGATCCGGGTAGTGGACAACTCCCCGAAGGGGACGCGGTTCATCATTGAACTGCCGATCATAGAGACGTAATAGGCCGACAGTAAAAAACCCGTGAGGCGTAAGTCGTAAGGGGTCAAAATCGCCTAACGCCTTCCGCCTTACGCTTTACGGAGGTTTGCGTGCGTCTTTAAATCACGGTCTTTCTGTGTTATACTACTGATATGAAAGTGATTTGTGCGAACAAGAAGGCGTACCATGATTACCACATCGAGGAGAAGTTTGAGGCAGGTATCGTGCTGACCGGGACTGAGGTCAAGGCGCTCCGCGAGGGCAAGGCAAACCTGAAGGACAGTTACGCGCGCGTCAAGGACGGCGAGCTCTTTCTTGTCAACGCACATATAAGCCCATATTCCTGCGGGAATATCTACAACCATGACCCGAAACGGACACGGAAGCTTCTCATGCACGGCAGGGAGATAGACAGGCTCGTAGGAAAGGTAAAGGAAAGGGGCTTCACGCTGGTGCCGCTGTCACTGTACTTCAACAAACGCAACATGGCAAAGATGGAGATTGCGCTCGCAAAAGGCAAGACCCTCTACGACAAGAGGGAGAGCATCAGGAAGAAAGACGAGAAGAGGTTGAGGGAAAGGGAGACACGGCAACGATGAAGCACGATTCTGGATACTCGATACTCGATACTCGTTTTAATGCTTTAAAAGACCAGCAACCAGCATCAAGCAACCAGTATCAGGATTTTCTTGTGGGGGCGACAGGCTTCGACAGGGATGTAAGGATCAAAGAGGCATGCCGGGTTACTGCTTACCCGTACCCAAGCGGAACTAAACATAACTGCAGACTCTCACGAGTACGCATTAGCCGCGTAAAGCGGCTACATCATCCGGACTTTCTTCCTGCTTCAAGTCCGGAATGGTGTCATACAAGCAGGATAGTCTCCCTGAACGCCTGTACAGGTAGGCGAAAACTTACAGGCTGGGATGACGGAAAACCTGTCAGCGGGTGCTTCGCCATCCGAGATCAATGCACTGACTAAGCATGTAGTCTCTCTGATTGCTTCTTCTTTGGACGCGGGTTCGATTCCCGCCGCCTCCACCAAATTAAGACTAAAGCATCGTCCTTCCTGTCGGCGACGGGTTAAACCGTGCCCGCCGCCTCCACCAATCTGAAACTCAAAGCAACGTTGCAGATTCTGAAGGTGACGGGTTGAAGCGTCTGCCTCACGGGTATTCTCCCTACAATTCAAACTGCTGGAAGATTCCTTGGAGGTCATTTCCGAGCCGGGCCAGTTCATGAGATGCCCTGGTCACCGCTACGGAAGACTGGGACGTCTCCGCGGAGATGCCGGAAATGGACTCTATGTCCTTACTGATCTGATCCGAAGTGGCCGACATCTCATCGATTGCAGTTGCGATCTGCTGAACCATCTGCTGCAAGTCCTCGACGGTCTGCACGATGGTCTGCAGTTCGGTTCCCGCTTTGCTCGACAGATCAACACCCCTGTCAACCTTGGCGCTCACCTGGCCGATTGAGGAGACAGAACTCGTCACCTTCGCCTGGATTTCCCTAATAATGCTGCTTACCTCGGATGTAGCCCCTGTTGTCCTCTCGGCAAGCTTCCTGACTTCGTCGGCGACCACGGCGAAACCCCTGCCGTGCTCCCCTGCCCGGGCTGCCTCTATAGCTGCGTTTAGCGCGAGGAGGTTCGTCTGGTCCGCGATCTCGTTGATGATTCCGATGATGTCGCCGATCTTCTGGGAGAGCTCCGAAAGAGAAGTGATATGGCCTGCTGATTCTTCGACTGTAGACGCAATCTCCTTTACCTCCATGACTGCTGCCTCTACGGTTATGCCCCCGTTCTTTGCCGTCGATGCAGCCTCGGACGCACGAGAGGCGATGTTTGTCGCGTTCTGCGCAATATCGAGCACCGTCTGCGACATCTCTTCGGAGGCGGTAGCCACCTGATGAGCCCTTTCTGCCTGCTGGTTTGCCCCTTGTGACATGTGTACGGCGCTCTCCGAGAGTTGGCTGCCGGCGGTGGCAACGCTGTTGGAGGCCTGCCGTATTCTCTCTATGATGCCGCGCCACTTCTCAACCATACCCTTCATGACCGCTGCCTGTTTCCCGAACTCATCGTTCCTGTCAACGAGGATCTCATGCCTGAGGTTGCCCTCGGAAAGGTATTTCGCATCGGAGATGGTTTGATTAACGGGCCGTACGATGCTTCTGGTCAGGACAAGAGCAATCATCTGGCCTATCACGATGCTCAGGAAAATGCCGATGATCACGTACGTAAAGCACATGCGGTAGAATACCTTTGCCTCGGCTGCGAGGTCGGCGCTTTGTTTCTGCCCATTCGCAGGAGAAGCCGCAGATTCAGAAGCTTTTTGGACGTTACCGCCCTCCTTTGCGGCGGAGAGCTGACTGATCAAGGCGTTATCCTTCTCGACGATCTGCTCCAGCTTATTGTTGACGCCTGTTATCATGGAAAGGCCGAAGATGCACACCAGCACGAGCAACAGATTCATGATGCCGAATCCGGTAAACAACCGTATGCCTACTTTGATGTTCTTGAGTCTCATGTTTCCTCCTTAACGAAAAAGACGTTTGGGATTATGTTTCGTTCGTTCTTCCCTCCGGTCGTTGTTAAAAGTGTTATCGTTCTGTTTCCGGAACTCTTAAGGCGCAGGTCCGGTACATGAGGATAGTTTGCCGAAAGGCCATAGATCATTAGGAAAGTACGTGTTTCTTAACTTGCGGCCAACACACTCAGGCCATGAACAACCATCATTTCTTCAGTATTTTGTCCGACTCCCCGGATAGATTCACCAGGGTGACATGAGCCGACAAAATGCCATGACACCGCGCCTGCTGCCGGTTGAGGGGCCGTGGGGCCCTGAGTCATCGTTGCAGGTTGACTCACCCCTTTAATTCTGATAACCTAATAGGTCTACATGCAAAAACAATCCGGCTGGAAACAAAAATCCAAAAAAGATATTCAGGAGATCTTCAGGTTCTGCGAGGAATACAAGTCCTTCCTCGACAGGTCGAAGACGGAGAGGGAGACAGCGCGGTATATAGTTGATTACCTTACGAAAAACGGTTTTTCAGGGGATTGTTCAGGAGAAAAGGTATTCCGCGCGAACAGGGGAAAGACGGTGATTGCATTCCGCAGGGGAGAAAAGGACCCGGCGGAGGGCCTCAGGATAATCGTGGCGCACATCGACGCGCCGAGGCTTGACCTGAAGCAGAACCCCCTCTATGAAGACGTTGACCTTGCCCTGCTCCGTACCCATTATTACGGCGGCATCAAGAAGTACCAGTGGGTCGCCATACCCCTTGCCCTCCACGGTGTCGTGATAAGGGCTGACGGAACGACGGTGGAGGTCGCCGTCGGCGAATCTGACGACGACCCTGTCTTCCTCATCGACGACCTCCTGCCCCATCTGGCGCGGAAGACCCAGGATGAGAAGAAATTATCAGAGGCAATAGAGGGGGAGAAGCTCATTGTCCTCTTCGGGAACATCCCCCTTGTCGGTGCAGAAAAGGACGCCGTAAAACAGTACGTGCTGAATATATTGAAAGAGCGGTATGGAATAAGTGAAGAGGATTTTGTCAGTGCAGAGCTCGAGATCGTGCCTGCCTTCAAGGCGCGGGATGTCGGCATCGACAGGAGCATGATCGGGGCCTACGGCCAGGATGACCGGGCATCTGCCTTTACCCTCCTCAAGGCGATCTGCGAAAGCGAAGCGCCGAAGCATCCCTGTCTTGCGATATTTGCCGACAAGGAAGAGATCGGGTCGGAAGGGAACACGGGTGTGCAATCCGCCTTCTTACAGCTCTTTTTATATGACGTTCTGACCGGTATGGGTATCAAGGCCGATGAGGCCGTGATCCGGAAGACGCTGTTCAACTCGGAGGCGCTGTCTGCGGACGTCAACGGCGCGGTCAACCCCACGTTCCAGGACGTCCATGAAAAGCAGAATGCATGCTATCTCGGGCGCGGCATCTGCATCTCGAAGTTTACCGGCCATCTCGGCAAGGTCGGTGCGAATGACGCGAATGCCGAATATACAGGCAAGATACGCCGCCTCTTAAACGGCGCCGGCGTTATCTGGCAGTCCGGAGAGCTCGGAAAGATCGACGAAGGGGGAGGTGGAACAGTGGCAAAGTTCCTTGCCGTTTACGGCATGGATATAATCGATTGCGGCGCCCCGCTCCTCACCATGCACTCACCGTACGAGATATCGAGCAAGATCGATATCCACGAAACGTACCGCGCCTTTCAGGTCTTTTTTATATCGTAAAACGGAGGCTTAATAATCCATGACAGAGATTGAAACAATTGACATACCTCACCTGATCCCGCTCCTTCCTGTCCGGGACATGGTCATGTATCCCTCGGTGATCCTCCCGCTCTTTGTGGGACGGGATATGTCGATAAATGCCGTAGAGAAATCGTTGTCCAAGGACAGGCTGATCCTTGTCGCAGCCCAGAAGGATCTGACCGACGAAGACCCTCTCCCCGACAGGATATACTCTGTTGGCGTCGTATCCCAGATCATGAGGATGCTGAGGCTGCCTGACGGCAGGGTAAAGGTGCTGATCCAGGGATTGAAAAAGGCACGGATCCAGGAATACGCCCAGGAGACCCCGACCTTCCTGGTCAAGATAGAGACCATCAACGAGCCGTTGATAACGGAGATCACCCTCGAGATCGAGGCCCTCATGCGTTATGTGAAGGAAGAGATGGAAAAGGTAGTCTCCATGGGGAGGATGGTCCCTCCCGACATACTGATGGTCCTCGATACGATCGATGAGCCCGGCAAGCTTGCCGATGTCGCTGCCGCCAACCTCGGGCTGGCAGTGGACAAGGCACAGGAGATCCTCGAGATCGTCGATCCTGTGGAACGCCTCAAAAGGCTCTCGGAGATCCTCGGAAAAGAGATAGAGCTCCTCAACATGCAGGCAAAGATCCTTTCCCAGGCCAAGGAAGAGATGACGAAATCTCAGAGGGAATATTTTCTCAGGGAACAGATGAAGGCCATACGGACCGAGCTGGGCGAAGGCGATGAACGGACCGAAGAGGTCGAGGACCTGAAAAAGCGGATCAAAAAGGCGAAGATGCCGAAGGACGTGGAGAAGGAGGCGAAAAAGCAGCTCGAGCGCCTCGATATGATGCACCCCGACGCCATCGAATCCACCATGGTCAGGACGTACCTGGAATGGCTTGTGGAACTGCCGTGGAGCAAAACGACAAAAGACAGCATCGATATCAAGCGCGCCAAGAAGATCCTTGATGAGGACCATTATGACCTCGACAAGGTGAAAGAGAGGATCCTTGAGTTCCTGAGTGTCATGAAGCTCAAAAAGGGGGAGATGAAAGGCCCTATCCTCTGTTTTGTCGGTCCCCCCGGCGTCGGCAAGACCTCCCTCGGCAAATCGATAGCCCGTGCGCTGGGGAGGAAATTTTCG
>MVRS01000233.1 GCA_002067975.1 Syntrophorhabdus sp. PtaU1.Bin058 | reverse complement strand
GTCGCCGTATATCTCGCTCGTTGATGCCTGCATGACCCTTGCCCTCACCCTCTTTGCAAGCCCCAGCATGTTGAGCGCTCCGAGGACGTTGACCTTGATCGTCTTCACCGGGTTGTACTGGTAATGGATCGGACTTGCAGGACAGGCAAGGTTGAATATCCAGTCAACCTCGATCAGCACCGGCTCGGTCACATCGTGTCTGAGGAATTCAAAGCGGGGATTCTTCATAAGACCGGTGATGTTTTCTTTCATGCCGGTGAAGTAATTATCGAGGCAGACGACCTCATGCCCGTCCCTGAGGAGCTTTTCGCAGAGATGGGACCCGATGAAACCGGCGCCGCCGGTCACGAGTATCCGCTTCGGTGAATTATATGTATGGTATCCGTACACGGTCATTGCGCTGCTATGCGATCGGCCTGCCTATGCATATGTACTTGAAGCCCAGCCGTGCCATGCTCCGCGGGTTATACTGGTTCCTGCCGTCAAAAATTACGGGTGTCTTCATGAGGGACTTGATCTTGTCGAAATCGGGCTCCCGGAAAGAGAGCCACTCGGTGAGGAGGATGAGCCCGTCTACCCCCTTGAGGACCTCGTACTGGTTTTTCCCGAAGCGGATGTTTTTGTTCTTCGCGAATATCGATCCGGCAACCTCCATCGCCTTCGGGTCAAAGAGGTTGCAGAATGCCCCGTTTTTCGTAAGGCTGTTGACGACCTCAACGGCAGGGGCCTCGCGCATATCATCGGTATTCGGCTTAAAGGCAAGCCCCCATACGGCGAATTTCCTGCCTTTTAGCTTGCCGTGATAGAAGGAGGCGATCTTTTCTGCAAATGATGCCCTCTGCTGTTCATTGACCTCCATGACCTTTTCCAGTATCGTCGGTTCATATCCGAGGCCCTGTGATGTCTTGATCAGGGCCCTCACGTCTTTTGGAAAACAGGAACCGCCGAAGCCGATGCCCGGAAAGAGAAATTTGGGACCTATCCTTGAATCGCTCCCGATCCCCCGCATGACCATCATGACGTCTGCGCCGAGCCTCTCGCATATGTTCGCGATCTGGTTCATGAATGATATGCGGGTGGCCAGCATCGAATTGGCAGTATATTTTGTCATCTCGCTTGATTTCACGTCCATGACGAGAAAAGGCGCCCCTGTCCTGATGAAGGGCCCGTAGAGTTCCCTGAGGATCTCCTCCACGCGCTCGTGCTCGACACCGATCACGACCCTTTCCGGCTTCATGCAGTCCTCAACGGCCACGCCCTCTTTGAGAAATTCAGGGTTCGATGCTATATCGAAAGAGATGTCCGCCCCCCTCTTTTTCAACTCCTTCGTGATGATCTCCTTTACCTTGTGGCACGTCCCGACGGGGACGGTGGACTTGATAATCACGATCCGGTATTTTTGAATGTTCCTGCCTATGTCACCGGCAACGTTCATGACGTACTGGAGGTCGGCGGAGCCGTCGCCGTCCTGCGGGGTATTGACACAGATGAATATGATGAGACCGTGTTCCGCGGCCTTTTTTATATCCGTTGTAAAATGGAGTCTTCCTTCCCTGATGTTGCTTCTGACGAGTTCCTCGAGGTGGGGCTCATAGATGGGGACGACGCCCCGCTTCAGTCCCTTGATCTTCTCCTTGTCTATATCCATACATATGACGTCATTGCCGGTTTCGGCGAAGCATGCCCCGGTAACGAGACCGACATAACCAACACCTATGACAGAAATCCGCATAATTCCTCCATTTTTTCTTTTTTTACCCTGCAATATGAGGAAAGTCAACAGGAAACAGCACGTATAACTTATTGAACCCGTAAGTCGTAAGGCGTGAATCGTAAGGGGTTAAATCGCCTAACGCCTTACGCCTTACGATTCACGGGTTTTTTCTTATTTCGTTGCAATTTAATCCATATTATGTTAAATCCTTCAAGAAGTGGGCTTGACCCGCTTTTTTATTTAAAAGGGACGATGATCTCGGAAAAGACAGTTATTGAAAAGATCGAAGAATCCCTGATGCCTATTATCAGGGACGGCGGTCTTGAATTGGTGGAGGTCGAGTTCCGGCCTTCCGGGAAACGATGGCTGCTCCGTATATTCATCGATAAAGAAGGGGGCGTGACAATCGAAGATTGTGCATGGGTGAGCAGGGAGCTTGGCATGGTCCTTGATGTGGAGGATGTTATAGACCACCCGTACAGGCTTGAGGTCTCATCGCCGGGATTAACCCGCAAGCTTACCAAGAGAGAGGATTTTGTCCGGTACATTGGAAAAAGGTGCAAGATCATTACGACGGAAACGATAGCGGGCAGGAATGAGTTCAGGGGGGATATCGGGAATGTTACTGGTGACGGTGTGGAAATCAGCGAAAAAATAGATACATTTACTATCCCGATATGTGCTATAAAAAGGGCACATTTGGAATTTGAGATATAAGGAGCAACGATGTATTTTGACTTAAATTATGTAATTGAGCAGGTAGGCAAAGAGAAGGGGATACCAAAGGAGACGATTATTGATGCCCTGGAAGAGGCGATACTGTCGGCCTCCAAGAAGAAGTACGGAAGCCATCTTGACCTCGAGGCGCGGTATAATGAAGAGCTTGGCGAGATCGAGGTCTTTCAGTTTAAAACCGTTGTGGAAGAGGTCAATGAACCTGATATGGAGATAGCGCTGGAAGATGCAAAGGCGCACGACCCCGAATGTCTCTATGGCGACAGCATCGGTATCAAGATGGACACATCGACGCTCGGAAGGATTGCCGCACAGACAGCGAAGCAGATCATAGTCCAGAAGGTAAGGAATGCGGAAAGCGACGTTATTTACAATGAATATAAAGGGAAAAAGGGTGAGATAGTAACAGGGGTGATCCAGAGGATCGAGAAGAACCATTACGTGGTCAATCTCGGCAAGACAGAGGCAATACTGCCGGTGAAAGAGGTGATCCCCGGCGAGAGCTTCAGGCAGAGGGACAGGGTAAAGGGATTTGTCCTTGACGTGGAGAAGAGCCAGAAAGGATGTACCATACTCATGTCGAGAACCCACCCTTATTTTCTGATGAAACTTTTTGAGCTTGAAGTCCCTGAGATCCAGGAAGGGATTATCAAGATACTGAGCGCCGCCCGGGAACCGGGAGAGCGTGCAAAGATATCCGTATACAGCGATGATTCCGATATCGATCCCATCGGGGCCTGCGTCGGCGTTAAAGGATCGAGGGTCCAGGCCGTTGTCCAGGAACTGAGGGGGGAGAAGATCGACATCATCCCCTGGAGCAAGGATATAGCGAAGTTTGTCTGCAATACCCTCGCGCCTGCAAAGGTTTCGAAGGTCTATATCAACGAAGAAGACCATTCGATGGAGGTTATCGTCAACGATGACCAGCTCTCTCTCGCAATAGGAAAGAGGGGCCAGAATGTGAGGCTTGCGTCGAAACTGACGGGATGGAAGATAGATATCAGCAGTGAATCAGAGGTTGAAAAGACGTCAAGGAAGGTCATCGACGAGCTCGTGGAAAACCTCAAGGTCAGCGAGATCCTTGCGAGGGTGCTCAATGATGAGTATTTGAGGGACCCGAAGGATATTGCAAAGTTAACCCCCGAGGAGATGAACAAGATAACGAGTATCTCCATCGAGGATTGCAGGCGGATCATTGAAGTGGCGAAATCCATAATCAATAAGCTCAACGGCGAGGGAATACAACAGGAGGTCCCGGCCACGGAGGTTACCGCTGAGGAAGTAAAAGGGGAGATACGGGAAGACGGGACTCAATCACCATAGTTTTGTGTATTGACAAGGAAGGTTCCATAGATGGCAAAGATTAAGATCACGGCGCTAACCGATAAGATGAGTGACGAGGATATCCTCGCCAAGTTAAAAAAGATCGGCGTCAAAGTCAAAGATAAGGTCAAGGAAGACGCAACCCTCGAAAAAGTGAAGGACCAGGAGACCCCTGCGGGTGAGCAGATGGTAGAGAGGAGGGTTGCCTCCACAATTATACGGCGAAGGGTGCAACCGCCCAAGGAAAAGGTGGAGCCGGCAGAGGAAAAACCGGAACCCAGAAAACCCTCAAGGAAAGAAGAAGTCAGCGTAGAAGTGAAGGCCGAGCCGAAGAAGAAACCGGAAGAACCCCCTAAGATTGAGAAGAAAAAAGAGGCACAAAAGGTCGTTGAGAAACATGCGAAACTGGAGCCGCAGATCCCGCTGCCCGAGGAACAACCGGCAGAAGAAGAAAAGGCCCCTGAAGCACAGGCCATAACGGCGCCGCAGGAACCGCAGGGCGAAGAACTGAAAGGCGATATAGAGGTCATAGGCCAGGAGAAGGGCATAGAGATCACAAAGGTCCTTGAAGAGGCCTATAAACAGGACCTTGAAAAGGATTTTACCCTTGCGGAAGGCGGCAGCGAAGAAGAGCGCCAGCGGAGAAAGACGGAAAAACTCCTGAAGAAGATAGAGGAACAGGAGATTGAAGAGACCAAGGTCAAAAAGAAGGGCGTGCTGAAGAGAAAGGTCGTCATCAAGGAGGAAGACCTTTACACGTTCAGACGGCAGAAACCGCGTGGTGCTCAGTTTAAAAAAGGCAGAAAGGAAAAGGTCCCGGAAAAAAGGATTGAAGAAGAAAAGAAGGCCGAAGCAAAGCTGGCAAGAAAGATCGTGAAGGTTTCCGACGAGATCCAGGTAGGTGAACTGGCAAAGAGGATGGGCGTAAAGGCACAGGAGATCATAGCGAAGCTGTTCCCCCTCGGCGTTATTGCAACGGTGAACAAGACGATAGATTATGATACGGCTTATCTTGCCGCATCGGAGATGGGTTTTGATGTCGAGAAGATCGTCTCCATAGAAGAGGCGTTTCTCGCGCGGGAAGAAGAAGACAGGGAAGCAGAGGAGAATCTCCAGTCGAGGTCGCCCGTGGTGACCATCATGGGACACGTGGACCACGGCAAGACGCTCCTCCTCGATACGATACGACATACAAATGTTGCCGAACGTGAGGCAGGGGGGATCACCCAGCACATAGGCGCCTACAGGGTTGATGTGGGCGGCAAGGATATTGTTTTCGTGGACACACCGGGCCACGAGGCCTTTACGGCCATGAGGGCCCGCGGTGCGCTGGTCACCGATATCGTAGTCCTCGTTGTCGCTGCCGATGACGGGGTCATGCCGCAGACAATAGAGGCCATCAACCACGCGAGATCCGCCCAGGTCCCTATCATCGTAGCCATTAACAAGATCGACAAACAGAATGCAAACGTCGATAAGGTGATGAAAGAACTTTCCGAGTTGAATCTTGTCCCTGAAGAATGGGGCGGTACAACGTTGTTCGCGAAGATCTCCGCCAAGAAAAAGATAGGGATCCAGGAACTTCTTGAGCTTATCATCCTCCAGTCGGAGATGCTTGAGCTGAAGGCGAACCCCGATAAGCTTGCCAAGGCGACTATCATTGAATCAGAGCTTGATAAGGGGCACGGCCCTGTGGGGACCGTTATTATACAGGAAGGTACGTTAAAGATACAGGACCCTTTTATTTCAGGGATGACATTCGGGCGCGTAAGGGCAATGCTGGACGACCGGGGGAGGAGGATCCAGAAGGCCCCGCCGTCGACCCCGGTCCTTGTCGTCGGGTTTCAGGATGTTCCGCACGGCGGGGACAGGTTCATTGTTACCACGGAGGAGCGCTACGCCAGAGAACTTTCGAAGTTCAGACAGGAAAAACTCCGCGAAAAAGAGGCTGCCAAGAGTTCCAGAACGACCCTGGAAGAGCTTTACTCGAAGATCGGTGAGGCCGAGAAGGTCGTGCTGGACGTTATCGTCAAGGGAGATGTCCGCGGGACCATCGATGCGATCGTCGAATCCCTGAAGAAACTCTCCAACGACAGTGTCGAGGTCCGGATAACGCACAGCGGTGTCGGCGCGGTCACGGAGACCGATATAAACCTTGCCATGGCATCGGAGTCTATCGTCATCGGGTTCAATGTGAAACCAGTGGCAAAGGCTCAGGCCCTTGCGGAGCATGAGCACATAGAGATCAGGACATACACCGTCATCTACGATATGATCGATGACATTAGAAAGGCCATGGAAGGGATGCTGGCGCCGAAGGTCGTTCAGGTCGGTATCGGCAAGGCAGAGATTCGTAAGGTCTTTTCGGTCTCCAGGATAGGTTCGATCGGCGGCTGTTACGTTACCGAGGGAAAGGTAACGAGGAATGCCCTTGTAAAACTCATGAGGGCCAATGAGACGATCTTTACCGGCAGGCTCGCTTCGCTGAAGCGATTCAAGGACGATGCCAAGGAAGTAATGTCAGGCTATGAATGCGGAATGTCGCTGGATGGTTTCAATGATATAAAGGAAGGGGATGTCCTGGAGTTTTATATTGAAGAGCAGGAAAGGCAGACCCTTAATGGTTGAAAATGGTCGTTGGTGTTTCATGCATAGAGATCTTTTTTCCTGAAAGCCACTCCCTGAAAGACAAAAGGCAGATGATAAAAAAGGTTGTGGAGAAGACGAGGGCCAGGTTTAACATATCAATAATTGAGGTGAGGCAGACAAACCTCTGGCAGAGGGCAAGCATCGGCTTTGCATTGATGGGTATAAACAGGGACCATGTTAACTCTGCAATAGAAAACGTCCACAGGCATATAGAATCCCTCTACCTGGGGGAGGTTATTAATACCTGGACGGAAATAATCGTGATGGGCAATGAGGTATAGGCGGCTCAGGATTCAGGACTTGCTCCGTGAGGAGATATCGTTGATCATTCAACGGGATTTGAAGGACCCCGGTGTGGGGTTCGTGACGATACTCGACGTAAGGGTGACCGAGGATTTGAAGATCGCAAAGGTGATGTGTTCCATCTACGGCAGCGATGAGGAGAAAAAAAAGACGCTCCTGGCGCTGAAAAGGTCCAGGGGGTACGTCAAGTTTCTTCTGGGACAGCGGGTCAAGTTGAAATATATCCCCGATATCAACTTTGTCCTCGATGACGTGTATGAAAAGGCGCTGAGGATTGAGGAGATCCTGAAAAAGGAAGCAGATGTTCGCAAAGATTAGGAAGATCATCGACAACGGGCAGGATTTCTTTATCTCTACCCATATTGACCCTGACGGCGACGCGATAGGATCGGTCTTTTCCATGTACTGGGCATTGAGGTCGCTGGGAAAGAATGCAACGGTCTATCTTAAGGACCAGGTGCCTTACCGGTATGAATTCCTTCCGGGGCCCGACCTGATAAGTCATGCAATCCCCGAGAGGGTCTACGATGCCGCCTTTGTCCTTGATTGCGGCGAGCTTGCCCGGATCGGTGAGGGATACGAAAACCTGAAGAGGACAGAGACGATCATAAGCATCGACCACCACAACACCAATGAAGGCTTCGGCAGGATCAATGTCCTTGATACCGGTGCCTCTTCGACAGGGGAGATACTGTACAGGCTCTATAAATATCTCGGCATCTCCCTTTCATACGAGATGGCGGTCAACATATACACTGCGATAGTCACTGATACGGGTTTCTTCAGATATGAGAACACCGGTCCAAAGGCACTTCTCATATGTGAGAAGATGATGCGCCTCGGGGTAAAACCGGCGCAGGTATCGGGGATGGTGAACGGGAACCACCCAAAGGAAAGGTTCCTCCTGCTCGGCCGGATCTTTAGCACGCTGAGGACCTTTGATGACGGCAGGGTGGCCATGGCATACGTTACCGGAGAGATGTTCGAAGATACCCATTCGACAAGGGAATACACTGACGGCTTTGCGGAGATCTTAAGGGAGATACGCGGGGTCGAGGTGGCGATCCTGTTAAGGCAGGTC
Source organism: Syntrophorhabdus sp. PtaU1.Bin058 (assembly GCA_002067975.1). Classification (GTDB taxonomy): domain Bacteria; phylum Desulfobacterota; class Syntrophorhabdia; order Syntrophorhabdales; family Syntrophorhabdaceae; genus UBA5609. The sequence goes on along the minus strand of MVRS01000233.1, from coordinate 18,630 downwards.
GGCGACAGGCAATACAAGATAAGTATGAGGTCCAAGGGGACTGTCGATGTCGCGGAGGTCTGCGGCATCTTCGGCGGCGGCGGACACAAGAATGCCGCCGGGTGCCATATAGACGGGGACATTACCGAGGTTGAGACAAAGATCTTAGAGGCGATGAAGAGATGATGAACGGTTTTTTGATCATAGACAAAAAGGCAGGCATGTCCTCCTACGATGTTATAAGAAGACTGAAGAGGCTTGACCGCTTCAAGAAGATCGGCTACATCGGGACGCTCGACAGGAATGCAACGGGAATATTGCCTGTGGCTTTAAACGAAGGGGTAAAACTGATCCCCTTTCTGGAGAACGTGGAAAAGGCCTACAGGGCAAATTTCTGGCTTGGCGTTACGACGGACACCTTCGATATAGAAGGCAAGGTGATGTCGAAGACCGATGCAGCGGAGTATGACAGGGGACTGATCGAAGACGCCCTGAACGGCTTTAAGGGGAAGATCGTCCAGAGGGTCCCTCTGTATTCGTCAAAAAAGGTAAACAGAAAGCCCCTCTACAAGTGGGCGCGGCAAGGGATTGACGTTGAGCCGCCGGAGAAGGAGGTTGAGATCTTTGCCATCGAACTCCTTGAGTACCGTCATCCTTATGTCGAGGTTGAGGTGACGTGCTCAAAAGGCACCTACATCAGGGCCCTTGCGAATGATTTCGGGGCAAAACTTGGATGCGGGGCAACGTTATATTCTCTCAAGAGGACGAGGCACGGTGAATTTACCGAGAACATGGGTACGGATATTGACCATTTCAAATTTCCCCAGGACTTAGTAAACTATTTATTATCATTGGAAAATGTTTTACAATCTTTACGGAGTACAGTGGTGGAGATGGTACTTGAGAGGTTTTTAAAGAACGGTATGCCCATTCCCATTGCAGGTAATTCGAAGGAATGGAAAAACGGTGAAATGACGAGGCTTGTAAACAAACAAGGGGTTCTCATTGGTATAGGTGCGGCGGATCTGGCTTCGAGGACCATCAAGATCAAAAGGTTAATAAACAATTAAGGATAAGGAGGAGAAGTACATGGCACTTACTACGACACGGAAAAAGGAGATTATCGAGGGCTTTAAGACCCACGAGAAAGACACCGGTTCTCCTGAGGTTCAGATCGCCCTTATTACGGAGAGGATAAAATCCCTGACGGAACATTTCAAGAAATTTTCCAAGGATCATAACTCAAGAAGGGGGTTGTTGGTGCTCGTTGGGAGCAGAAGGAGACTTCTCAATTACCTGAGGGAAAAGAACGCCGAAAGATACAAGAAGGTCATTGAGAAGCTTGGTTTAAGAAAATAAAAAAGGTTAGGTAAAAAAATGGAAGAAACACAGACAATCAATTGTGCAGGAAGACCACTTACAATCAGTACAGGAAGTCTTGCGAAACAGGCCGACGGCAGTGTCCTTGTCCAGTACGGTGACACGGTTGTGCTCGTGACCGCCGTTGTCGAGAAGAATGAATCGGAGAAGGATTTTCTGCCGCTCACGGTGAACTACCAGGAGATGTCCTATGCTGCCGGAAAGTTTCCCGGAGGATTTTTCAAGAGGGAAGGAAGGCCGTCGGACAGGGAGATATTGACATCGCGCCTGATAGACAGGCCCTTGAGGCCTCTGTTCCCGAAGGGGTTTAAACATGAATCCCAGGTCATTGCGACGGTATTATCCGCCGATCCGGAGAACGACCCGGCTATTCTGGGGATTATAGGCGCCTCGTGCGCCCTCACCATCTCGGAGATCCCCTTTGACGGCCCTTTTGCCGGCGTCAAGGTGGGAAGGAAAAACGGGGAGTTTATCATCAACCCTACGACCAGCGAGATGGGGGAGAGCGATCTCGACATCGTTGTGACGGGTACAAGGGATGCGATCCTCATGGTAGAGGGCGCGGCGAAGTTCATCAGCGGGAGCGACCTTATAGAGGCGATACATTTCGGCCACCAGAGCCTTATTCCGATCATCGAGATGCAGGAGAAGATACAGGACAGGATCGGCAGGGTGAAATGGCAGATGAATACAGGCCCGGACCTCGGCACCCGAAAAGAAGAGATACGGAAGTCCATCGAGAAGGACCTCGTAGAGGCCTTTTCATTGCAGGGCAAGAGGAACAGGAACGACAGGCAGAACGTCATCCTCGCGGAGCTTACAAAGCGCTGTGAGGACCTGGATCCCAACGCGGTCTACAAGATCTTCGATGAGATCACGCGGGACATCTTAAGGGAACAGCTCTTTGCAACGGGCAAAAGGATCGACGGAAGGGCTCCAGACGGGATCCGCAACATCACCTGCAGGGTAGGGGTGCTGCCGAGAACGCACGGTTCCGCGCTTTTTACGAGGGGCGAGACGCAGGCGCTCGCCATTACAACCTTCGGGACCTCCGATGATGAACAGAAGGTGGAATCCCTTCTTGAGGGCGAAACCTTCAAGACCTTTATGCTCCATTACAATTTCACGCCCTTTTCAGTGGGCGAGGTAGCGATGCTCAGGGGGCCGACAAGGCGTGAGATAGGCCACGGCAACCTTGCCGAGCGTGCCCTTTCACCTATCCTGCCGTCGAAGGAAGAGTTCCCTTACACGATCCGGATCGTTTCCGAGATCCTTGAATCAAACGGGTCTTCGTCGATGGCAACGGTCTGCAGCGGATGCCTGTCGTTGATGGATGCAGGGGTGCCTATTGCGGAGGCGGTTGCCGGCATAGCCATGGGTCTTGTGAAAGAGGGCGAGAGAGAGATTATCCTCTCCGATATCCTCGGCGACGAAGACCACCTGGGAGATATGGATTTCAAGATCGCCGGGACGCGCGAAGGCATTACGGCAGTACAGATGGACATAAAGATCAAGGGGATCACCAAGGAGACCATGTCAAGGGCCGTTGTGCAGGGACAGCAGGGCATAGCGTCGATACTGGGCATAATGAACGGAACCCTTGAAAAGCCCCGGGAGGACCTGTCCCCTTATGCCCCGCGCATCTATACCTTCAAGATAAAAACGGACAAGATACGTGACGTTATCGGTCCGGGCGGCAAGGTTATCAGAGGGATCATAGAACAGACGGGCGTGAAGATAGATATAGAGGATTCGGGTGTCGTCAAGATAGCCTCTGTAGATGAAAAATCTGCAAATGCCGCCATCGAGATCATCAAGGGTCTGACCAGGGAGATAGAGCCGGGTACGGTCTATCTCGGCAAGGTCAAAAGGGTCCTCGATGCAGGCGCTATCGTAGAATTGATGCCGAACGTTGATGGATTCGTCCACGTAAGCCAGCTTGCCGAAGGTTTTGTAAAGAAGGCCTCCGATGTTGCAAAGGAAGGCGACGAGATGCTTGTAAAGGTCATTGATGTGGAAGAGAACGGCAGGATAAAACTTTCACGGAAGGCCGTTCTCAAGGAGCAGAAGGCAAAGCGGGAAGATGTACAGAAAAACAATTCTTGATAACGGCCTAACTGTTGTCACTGAATCCATCCCGTACTTTTCAACGGTTTCACTGGGTATCTGGTGGAAAACGGGCAGCAGGTACGAACATCAAAAGAACAACGGCGTCTCCCATTTCATCGAGCATATGCTGTTCAAGGGGACGTCGAAAAGGACTGCCTATGACATCGCACGGGAGATCGATGCCATAGGCGGCACGATAAACGCCTTTACCGGGAAGGAATATACCTGCCTCTATGCACGTGTCCTGAAGAAGGACATGGACATAGCCCTCGATATCCTTGCAGATATGTGCAGGAATTCCCTTTTTGACAGCGATGACATTGAGCGGGAGAAGAGCGTTATCACGCAGGAAATAAAGATGATCGAGGATAATCCTGAAGAATATATCTACGACATGTTCAACGCCTCATACTTTAGAGGCAACTCGCTCGGCATGCCGATCCTCGGTTCACAGGAGAACGTGGAAGGTTTTTCGAGGGAACAATTAAGGGGATATTTTGCCGATTATTATTCCCCGAGAAATGCCATCATTACCATAACGGGCAGGATCAAACATGAGGATGCCGTAGCGAGGGTGAGCAGGTTTTTTTCCGATCTCCGGGGAGGAGGCATCGAAGGTCCTTCTATGATCAGCCCTGAACCGTACAATGTCTTTAATGTTTACGAAAAAGAGCTGGAACATGTGTACTTATGTATCGGGACACGCGGAGCGAGCCAGGTCGATCAAAAGAGATACTGCCTCTACGTACTCAATGCCGTTATGGGCGGGAGCATGAGCTCTCACCTGTTTCAGGAGGTACGGGAAAAAAGAGGGCTCGTTTATAATATCTATTCCTATGTAAACTGCTATCATGATACGGGTACTTTCGGCATATCCACGTCGACCTCGAAGGAATCTATCGGAGAGGTGCTGCAGTTGATCAAGGATGAGATCGCCAGGATACGGGACGACGGTATTACCGATGCAGAACTCGCATTCTCCAAGGAACACATCAAGGGCAACCTCTTTATCTCCCTTGAGAGCTCTGAGACGAGGATGGGGAGGCTGGCAAAGAACGAGATATACTTCGGGAACTATATACCGCTGAAAGAGACACTCTACGAGATAGACAGGATCCAGAAAAAAGACGTGGACGAGATAGGGAAGTTCCTTTTTGAACGTCCCGGAGATATATCCCTCACGGTACTCGGCAATGTCGCCGGCAACAGCCTGGAGAACCTGTGGAAAAGTTAGAGGTCTTTGTCTTCAAGAAGGATGGGGCGCTCCTTCCGCAGTATGCCACGGACGCTTCGTCAGGACTTGACCTCTGTGCATTTCTGGACGAAGCCCTTACCATGAAACCCCTTGAAAGGCTTCTGGTCCCAACAGGGATCTTTATAAGCATCCCTAAAGGATTTGAGGCAGAGATACGACCCCGGAGCGGTGTTGCATATAAATACGGCGTGACCGTCCTCAATACTCCGGGCACGATCGATGCCGATTACAGGGGGGAGATCAAGGTTATCCTTGTCAACCTCGGGACCGAACCGTTTGTGATCCGGAATGGGGACAGGATTGCACAGATGGTCTTTAAATCCGTGAGGCAGATCGAGTGGAGACTGGTCGATGCCTTACCTGAAACGGAAAGGGGCGAAGGCGGCTTCGGGTCAACGGGGATGCGATGAATCTTTACGAGAACCTCGATCATTTTATCCGCTACCTCACTTCAGAGAGAGGGGCATCGCCCCACACCATCGACGCATACAACAGGGACATCGTCGAGTTTGTCGGATTCCTCGAGGACACATCCGCCATGATACCGGAAAGAAAACACCTTGAGACCTATATCGGTTTTTTGAGGGAAAAGGGGAAAAAGACACGGAGCATCGTCCGCGCCATCTCGGCGCTGCGGAGCTTTTTCAATTTCCTTCTCATCGACGGAAAGATAACAAAAAGCCCCCTTGAAGATATCGAGATCCCCAAATACGTTCCCCCTATCCCGGAGGTCCTGAGCGAGGAGGAGATGCTTGAACTGATCAGACTGCCCGAAGGGTCCAAGACGTCCCTCCGGGACAGGACGATCCTCGAATTGTTGTATGCCACGGGGCTCCGGGTCTCCGAACTCATCAAACTGAAGAAAGGCGACGTCAATCTTGAAGCCGGTTTTTTGATAGCATCCGGGAAGAGGTCGAAGGAAAGGGTCGTTCCCCTCGGCACCTATTCAAGGGATTCGCTGAAGATCTATCTTGAGACTGAAAAACTGAAAGGCAGCTTTATCTTCCCCAACAAAAAAGGCGGTATGCTGACCAGGCAGGCGATCTGGAAGATCATCAGGAAATATGCGACAAAGATGAAAAAAAACCACATATCGCCTCACACGATCAGGCATACCTTTGCCACCCACCTCCTTGAGGGCGGTGCGGATCTGCGGTCCGTTCAGATCCTGCTCGGCCACGAGGATATCTCGACGACACAGATCTATACCCATGTGGACAGCAAGCGGCTCAAAGAGATCCACAGAAAGTACCATCCGAGAGGGTGAACGCGTGATAAATACGGAAGAGAGCCGTAAGGCGTCAGGCGTGAGGGGTTTAACCCCTTACCCCTTACGACTAACGATTTACGGGTTTATTTGAATTTGACGGGGTATTGTAAGTGAAGGTGATAACCTCCCATACGAATGCCGATTTCGATTCCCTTTCATCGATGGTGGCTGCGAAAAAGATATATCCCGACGCCGTCCTCGTCTTCCCGGGTTCGCAGGAGAAGACCCTGAGGGACTTCCTCATCCATTCCACACTCTATCTCCTGGATATCTCGAAGATGAAGAAGATCGACTACGCGGCGATCGATACCCTCATCCTCGTGGACACGCGGCAGAAGACAAGGATAGGTGAATTCGCAAAGGTCGCTGAAAACGGTAAAGTGAAGATCCACGTATATGACCACCATCCGTCCTCGGAAGAAGACGTTAGGGGCGACATCGAGATCATCCAGAACATAGGCGCCACTGTGAGTATCCTCGTTTCTATTCTGCAGGAGAGGGGGATCCCTATAACGCCTGAAGAGGCGACGGTTATGATGCTCGGGATCTACGAGGAGACGGGCAGCTTCAGATTTTCATCCACTACGGTGGACGACTTCAAGGCGGCATCGTATCTCCTCTCAAAGGGGGCAAACGTCAACCTCGTATCGGACATGCTTGTCAGGGAGATGACCCCGGAACAGGTCTTTCTCCTCAACGATATTATCAAAAACGCGGCAACGTACAACATCAACGGCGTTGATGTGGTGATTACCGAGGCGAGCACAGAGCAATACGTGGGAGACCTCGCCGTCATTGTACACAAGTTCCGTGACATGGAAAATATAAACGTTCTCTTTGCCCTGTTCAGGATGGAAGACAGGGTGCACATCATCGGCAGAAGCAGGATACCGGAAGTCGATTCAGGGCACATCATGTCGCTCATGGGGGGCGGGGGCCACAAGGTGGCTGCCTCTTCCACGATAAAAGATATGACCCTCATAGAGACAAAAGAAAGGCTTATCGATATCCTGAAGTACAACGTGAAGCCTCTCTGGAAGGCAAAAGACATCATGTTTTTCCCTGTCAAGTCGGTTGAAGCTGCCAATTCGATTCACGATGCAAAGAACGTAATGATCAAATATAATATCAATGCGCTGCCGGTCCTCTCAAACGATAAGGTTGTCGGGATTATCACGAGGCAGATAGTAGAAAAGGCGGCGTTCCATAAGCTCGAGAATATACCGGTAAGGGAATATATGTTCACGGAGTTCGCCATGGTCGAACCCGAAGATTCGATAGAAAGGGTAAAAGAGAAGATCATCGGGAGCAACCAGAGATTTCTGCCTGTTATAAAGGAACACGAGCTGGTGGGGGCCATTACGCGAACGGACCTCCTCAGGATCATCGAGGACGAGATTACCAAAACGATGCTTGAAAAACTCGAGTTCCACGAGAAGTACGCGAAACGGAAGAACGTGCGAAGGCTCATGGAGGAACGGCTTGACGACGAGACGATGAAGAGGCTTACCGGGATAGGCGCTCTCGCCGATACTATGGGTTATCATGCATATCTCGTAGGCGGGTTCGTGAGGGACCTGCTGCTCCGTGACGAAAATTATGATATTGATGTTGTTATTGAAGGGGACGGGATAGCATTTGCAGAGGAACTGGCGAAACACCTGAATGTAAAAGTCCGTCCGCACAAGGAATTTGCCACTGCGAAGGTGATCTACAAGGATGGGTTCAAGGTCGATATAGCAACGGCGCGGCTGGAATACTACAAGGCCCCTGCATCGCTTCCCGTTGTTGAGCACAGCTCCCTGAAGCTCGATCTCCACAGGAGAGATTTTACGATCAATACGCTGGCCATATCGCTGAACAAAAATACCTTCGGTGAATTGATCGATTTCTTCGGCGCCCAACGGGATATCAAGGAGAAGACGATCAGGGTTCTCCACAGCCTGAGCTTTGTGGAAGACCCGACAAGGGTCTTCAGGGCCATCAGGTTTGAACACAGGTTCGGCTTCAAGATCGGGAAACACAGCTTAGACCTGATAAAGAACGCGGTGAAATTGAATTTCCTCGCACGGATAAGGGGGAAGAGGGTCTGGGTCGAACTGGAGCTCATACTCCAGGAGGACGGGGTTGAAAAGATCCTGAAGCGTCTCCAGGAGCTTGACCTCCTTCGGTTTATATTCCCATCCATTGAATTCAACAAAGACAAAGAGAGGCTATTCAGCCAGATGCAGGCCGTATATAAATGGTATGAACTCCTTTACCAGGGCAGGCCGGTCGATAAAGTACAATACTATCTGCTGGGACTTGTTGAGCATATGGATCCGGGGGAGGTCCTTGAGTTCTGCAAAAAGCTTGAGGTCACCGAGAAGGTCAGAAAGAAGACCACGGAAAACACGGAACGCCTGCGGGAGGTCCTTGCGCGGCTTACGATGGGCATCCCGGTCATGAAAAAGAGCGAGATATATCGTATCCTCGAACCGCTGTCCAAAGAGGTGATGCTCTTTATCATGGCGAAGACGCGGTCTGAAGAGATGAAAAAGACAATATCCAACTATATCACCTACGGGGACTCATTCAGGCCCTTTACGACAGGCGCCGATCTGAAGAAGATGGGCATTCAGGAAGGCCCTGTGTACAAAGAGATACTGGAAAGGCTGAAGGACGCGAAGGTCGATATGAACCTGAAAACGAAGGAAGAGGAATCACATTTCGTAGACATTTATCTGATGGAAAAGGGGATCATGCCATGAGCCTTTTAGTACCGACGCTTGAAGTGCAGCTTGAGTGCTATGAAGGACCGCTCGCGGTCCTGATATCGCTCATCAAAAAGAACAAGGTCAGTATCTGGGATATCCCTATCTCAACGATTACGGAAAGGTTCCTCGAATACGTGGAACTGGTGAAGGAGATGAACCTCAGGATCGCCGAGGATTTTATAGAGATGGCCTCGCTCCTCCTCTTCATTAAGTCCAAGATGCTCCTTCCCTCAAGCGGAGGAGAAGAGACCGAAGACCCGCGGGAGGAACTCGTTGAGAGGATCATGGAATATGAGCGCTTCAGGAACATGGCCGGCATTATGGACACGCTTCCCATGCTTGACAGGGATGTATTCTCCATAGGGAAAAACGGGATCGACAAGGAGGAAGGTTATGACCTCCTCAGCCTTTGCACCCTCTACTTTGAGTTGATCAGGGTCAGGGAAGAGGTATTCCTGACGGTAAACGAGATCAGGCCGACCCTTGAAGAAAAGATCGCCATGCTGAGGGAAATACTTGAAGCGTCCGGCACCTATATGTGGGATATCCACGAAGAGATGGAGAGGAATGAGAAGGTAGCCACTATCCTTGGGATACTTGAACTGGTGAAGATACGGACCGCAACCCTCTTGCAGAGAAAAATGTTCGGCAGCATAGTGCTGAAGAGAAGGGGCGGAGTCGTGGCGGAAAACCCGCCGGCGGAAGAACCGGCCGATGAAGGCCGTGAGGCGTAAGGCGTAAGGGGCTTAACCCTTTACCCCTTACGACTCACGACTTCCGGATTTCTTAGTGTTTGAATAAAGGGAGGATCAGCGATGCCTCAATCAAAAACAAAAAAGGTACTTATCGTTATCGCCATCATCGTTGTAGTGCTCGTCCTTATACCCTTCTTCATCGGTATGTTTGTCAAGGAATCGGGTGAAAAGATCGGTGTTGTTGAGATAGAGGGGACGATCATGGACTCGAAAAATGCCATGGACGATATTGTGCGATTCAGAGACGACGACAGCATCAAGGGGGTTGTCGTGAGGATCAATTCGCCGGGCGGCGGAGCGGCGGCAAGCCAGGAGATCCACCGCGAGGTGAAAAAGCTGAGAGGGAAAAAGAAGGTCTTTGTCTCAATGGCGTCCGTATGCGCATCGGGCGGGTACTATATCGCTACTGCCGGCGAAAAGATATACGCAAGTCCCGCGACCATTACGGGCAGTATCGGTGTCATTATGCAGCAGACAGTTGTTGAAGATCTGATGAAGAAGATCGGGATACAGGAAAACACGATCAAGGCCGGTGAATTGAAGGATGCCGGGACGCCTTTCAGGAAGATGAGAGAGGATGAAAGAAGATATCTGAACGATGTCCTGAAAGACATACACGAGCAATTCATCAGGGATGTTGCCGAAGGCAGGAAGATGCCCGTCGATACGGTAAGAAGGCTTTCCGACGGGAGGATCTTTACCGGTATCCAGGCGAAGAATGCAGGTCTCATCGATACAATCGGGACATTCTACGATGCCGTCGATGCGCTCAAAACGTCGTTAAATATAGCGGGGAAGCCGATACTCGTGTACGGTAAAAAACCCTTTTCGATTCTGAGATGGCTCATCTCATCCCTCGCGAAGGAGTATGGCGTGGAACTCGATGGCCGGTCTTTCAAGTATATATACAACCAGTAATACTATAAGACTATACACGCATAACCGGAATCATGGGGTTGCCATGAAAAGTGCGAAAGATCCTTGACAGTATCGATATCTTGGGGTCAGATGAATCTTTAGTGTCTTTTTTAGTATCTTTTAAGAAACATGCCGTCCTTCTGATACACATTCAATAAACTTGCTTTGCTTCTATATGGTTAAAGGCTAAATCAATCCACATTTTTTGTCTCTAAAAAAGATCTCGCTGTTTCCTTGCAGTGACAGGTTAAAATCGACCGAGATCGATAATTTGCAAAAATAACGGTATGTTATGCTTATATGGGATTGGCGGCATAGTTCTTGCTTATTTTAAACCGGCAGGGGGTTTGCGTTAAATAAACTAACTTGATTTTTCAAAAAAAAGGGGAGGAGAGATGCTAAAAAAATTTATTGGGGCCGGTCTTTATCTGATTGGGTTGTTTATTGCATTGACGATCTTTGTGCCAATCCCCGGAATCGGTATCAGTCCGTCAAATGCGGCCAGAGAAGTTGCCGACATTGTCCTTTATAACGGAAAGATCCTGACAGTGGATAAAAAGTTCACCATTGCTCAGGCCGTTGCGATAAAGAAGGACAGGATCATAGCCGTGGGGACAAATAAACAGGTTCTCGCCCTTGCAAAAAAGGGCAAGACAGAGCAGGTGGACCTGAAGGGGAAGACGGTTGTTCCCGGCCTTATCGAAAGCCACGCGCATTTGCAGGAAGCGGCGGAAAGTGACTACCTGGAAAAATTGCCTACACCGGATTCCGTCGATTCGCTCCTGAAATATGTTGCCGAAAAGGTGAAAACACTGAAGGAAGGCGAGTGGATCGTCTTTGAGAAGACCTTTCCCACCCGCTTCAAGGAGCGCCGCTTTCCTACCCTGCAGGAGCTTGACGCAGTGGCCCCGAAGAATCCGATCGTCATTGACGGCTTATACGCAGGGCAGGCAAACTCGTACGCAATGAAGATCGCCGGGGTCGACAAGAACACCCCGCAGCCCAAGGTCGGCGTGATAGTCAAGGACCCCGCTACAGGGGAGCTGACAGGGCTTTTTCTCCGCTGCCAGGCACTGATCTTGAAACACTACGCCGGAATGCGGAAGCTGACCCATGAAGAGCGCATGGATGCGATACGGAAGCTCGTCGCCAGTTACAACCAGCTTGGCTTTACTTCCGTCATCGAGGGACTAAGCTGGGAGAACGGCATCGCGGCGTACAACGAATTATACAGCCGCGGCGAACTCGGGGTCAGGATGACCTACACCTTCATGCCGGACATTGTCAAGAAATCCAAGGAAGAGATCGTAAATCAGGTAAAGGCAATGCAGCTACTGGTTAAGACGCCCGACTCCTGGGGAAAGATAGGCTTTGTGAAGGCCTGGATTGACGGCGGCATTTTGACCGGCACTGCCCGGATGCGGGAACCTTACGGAGCCAAGGGGCCCCTGCATAAAAAGGTGTACGGGCATAATGATTCAAACTTCAAAGGGGTTGTGGTTTTTGATCAGGCCACATATGCCAAGGCGGCTGAGGCCGCGTACGAACTGAATCTCCCGATGACCGCGCACTGCGTGGGCGACGGAGGGCTGGACGTTCTTCTGGGCGCCTACAAACAGGTCGATGCCGCTCATCCCATCAAGGGCCGCCGGTGGTCCGTGATCCATGGCGACTTTACCCCTGAGGACTCGCTGCAGTGGATGGCCGACCACGGGGTTGTGCTCATCGCCCAGGTCGCATGGTTGTACAAGGACGGGGCCCTCCTGTCTGAGGTTCTGACGGAGAAGACGATAAAGACATTCTATCCGTTCAGGACAATAGAACGTACCGGAATTGTTGTCAGCGGGGGAAGCGACCTCATGATCAAATGGGACCCCATAAATGCGGTGAACCCCTATCATCCATGGATAGCCATGCATGCCCTGGTGACGAGGCAGGTTGAGAACGGCGGCGTATTGATGCCTGAGGAGCGTATCTCCCGCGAATCTGCGCTCAGGCAGTATACGATAAACGGCGCGTACGTTTCCTTCTCGGAAGGTTTTAAGGGAAGCATAGAGGTGGGCAAGGCGGCAGACCTCGCTGTCCTCAATAAGGATTACCTGACCTGTCCCGTTGACGAGATAAAGGAGATCCGTGCCTTGCGCACGATCGTCGGAGGAAAGACTGTCCATATGACGCGTGAATAACGGTAAGGATGTCTGCAATAAGCATCACCGTCTTAATTTCCATGAAGATCAAAATTACTTAATGGAAAGGAGGTGTTTGATTTTTTTCAGATATTAAAAACATTATTTTAAGGAGGGTTAGGAATGAAAAAGGTTGTATTAGTCCTGCTTGCGCTTTTTATTGCTGTCCCCATGGTCAGCGATGCAGGTAGCGTAACAAGCAGATGGGATATGACAATTGGCGGCTTTGTGAAGTTTGACGCAGGTTGGGCAAGCCAGGGTCAGGGCGCTGACTACATATTCGCAGCACCTGGGAGTATCACCGGTAATTACAACGTAACTGATAAATATGGCAACTCCTTCATGGCGGCCGGCGAGACAAAGCTCAACTTCGCCATCAAAGGTCCGGATGCATGGGGTGCAAAGACATCGGCCTTTATCGAAGGCGATTTCAGGCAGCCAGGAGCATATGAGGGTTTCAGGCTGAGACATGCCTTCATGAAGTTCGACTGGGGCCATTCCAACCTTGTTGTCGGTCAGACCTGGCAGGTGTGGGGACTTATGGGATCCTTCAATTTGCTCGGCCATAGCGAGCTTTCCCCGTTTAACAAAGGTGACCGTTTTCCACAGATTACATATACCCGGAAATTCGCAAAAGACTGGTCATTGGCCTTTGGTCTTATATCGCCATATGCGCCACAGTCGGCAGGCGGCGGGGCAGCATCTTTCGGTGTTGTCTCAGCCACAAGCCAGCGGGACGTCTTCTCCTACCCGATTTTTCATACGGAATTAGGGTGGTCTTCAGATAACTGCGGTAAGATCGGTCCCTGGAAGATGCGGATGGCCTTAAGCGGCTTTATCGGGAAAAACAAGATAGTCAGGCGTATCGGTGCCGCCGGTACGGATTGGGAAGATGATGACGTCGATACCTGGGGTGCAGCCTTCAAGTGGTATGTTCCTGTAATCCCCGAGAAAAAAGGCAACAAGGCCGGTGCGCTCGGAATCACAGGTAGTACTTTCTTGTCACAGAGTTCGAACGTATTCCTCGGACCATGGGGATATGATGCATATGTAACCGGAGCAGTCAGCGCAAATGGAACCTTTGTCGCACGGAACGCAACAGTCGCAGGAGGCTGGGGTGAAATCACCTATTACTTCCTCGACAACGTGTTCGTCAACGGCATTTACGGTTACGCAAGATACAATTGGAGCGATGCGGTCAGAGGCTTGACAAATGCCGGTAATGCCGTCGTCGCAGCATCATCCGTGCAGAACGTACAGTACATGATAGCAAACATTATGTATGATGTAAGCCCAGCAATCAGAATGGGTATTGGTTGGACCCATATTTCAACGGGCTATGCAAACTTCCAGGCAGCAGGTGGTGGTGGAAAATCGGGCAGCCTCGATGTTGGAAGAGTCGCCGCATGGTACTTCTTCTAAGAAGCTGCTAATAAGAAACATAAAGGGGGTTTAAAACCCCCTTTATCATATTGCCTGTCATTACCCTTACCGGCTTGCGGGCAAACTTGACAACTAAAGTAAATCAATGCTTAAATTTGCTACGGTCTTTAGCCGGGTTTGGTTACAATAATGACGACAACTATGCCATTAGACTGGGAGAAGGTAATCCTTGGCTTTAAAAGGACTACCCGCCAGTTCCTTGAGGATATCGTTGAGAATATCAGCGAATCATTTATTGTAACCGATCTGACAGGAAAGATAGTGTTCTTCAATAAAGGCTCTGAGAAACTCTTCCTTTACAGTCCAGAGGAGATTATAGGCAAACACGTGGCTAAGCTTGGGGCGATACAGCCAAACGTGCTCGCGGAGATCAGGAACGGAAACACCTTTCGCGGAGAGTTATCGTTAATGAGAAAGACGGGCGAGAGGTTCCCCTCCTCCATTATCTGTATACCTTTAAGGGATGAGGACGGGAGAACGATGGGCATGATAGGGGCCGCGAGAGACCTGACGGAGGAAAAAGAGAGGGAAAAGGCAGAACGGGAGATCAGCAGGCTTAAAGAGTTCAATGACAACCTCATTGCCTCGCTCAACGATGGTATCCAGATAATAGATGAGCTCGGATATATTACTTACATTAATAAACGGTTTGAGGAGATCACGGGGTATCGGGGAGAGGAGATAATAGGAAAATATTACGGGGCATTGATCGCGAAAGAGGCCTTCGAACGATTTGCAAAAGAGATGAGCATAGGCGATAAGGAGGAGAGGAAAGGGAAAAAGGTATTTGAATCCACCTTTGTTACAAAAGACAACAGGAAGATACCGATCCTTGTCAGTTCATCTTCCCTCTATGAGGGTAAAAACAGCAAAGGGACGATAAACGTCATTACAGATATTACGGAGATAAATATTCTCAAAGAGGAACTTTTCCAGTCCGAAAAGATGACGCTCCTTGGAAAGCTGGCCGGGGAGATAGCGCACGAGATCAACAACCCCCTGGGCGGGTTGATTATCGCAACCCAGATGCTTATCGAGGATATAGAGAAAAAAGGGCGTGTTCAGAAGAAGGCGCTGCTCAAAGAGCTCAAAGAGATGGAAAACGATGCGAGCAGGTGCAGGAGGTTCATCGGGAAGGTGCTGAATTTTGCCAAAATGATCCCCGAAGAAAAGACGATGTTAAATATTCATAATATGATCGAAGACGCCCTCCTGTTGGTCCAGCGTCAGGCCAGGCTGGAGAATATCCGTATAAAGAAATATTTTTCAGATAAGGATATATATATCACGGGAAACACAAACAACCTGCAGCAGGTGATTATCAATATCGTTAATAACGCACGCGAAGCGATCCTGCCCGATCAGGGTGAGATCACTTTAAAGACCTATATGAAAGACGGTGATCGGAAGAAATGGGCATACATTGAGATCAATGACACGGGAAAAGGTATTCCAAGAGATATAATGGACCGTATCTTCGATTCCTTTTTTACGACAAAACCAAACGGCACGGGTCTGGGCCTTTCGGTGAGCAAGAGGATCATAGAGGAACACGGGGGGAAACTTATGGTGAGAAACATACCCGGAGGAGCTTCATTGACTATAAGTCTTCCGTGCGGATAGCGGGGCCACCAAACAATTCGGCAGATAAGGTGCGCAATGAAAAAGAATAAATTCAGCATTCTTGTAGTGGACGACGAAGACAGTATCCGGAACAGGTGTGTTCAACTGCTCCAGAAAAAGGGCTATAACGTGCAAGGGGTGAGTGATGGTGAACAGGCCCTTTTTCTCATAAAAAAGGATGATTTTTCTTTGGTGATCGCTGATATACGGATGCCCGGACTGAACGGTATAGACCTCCTTGAGAGGATAAAAGAAACCTGTCCCGACACGGAAGTGGTCATGATTACGGGATACGGGACCGTAGACAATGCAGTGGAGGCCATGAAGCTGGGTGCCTACGATTACATCACCAAACCCTTTGACACGGAACGGCTGCTGAAGGTTGTGGAACATGTGGAAACAAATTTTTCCTTGAAGAACGAGATCGGTGTTCTGAGAGATAAATTGAAGACATTTTCCAGCCAGTATGACTTCATCGGTGTCAGTGAGGATGTGCAGCAGATCTTTGAGCTGGTTCAGAAGATCTCCCCGATAGATTGCAATGTGCTGATCCAGGGGGAGAGCGGTACCGGCAAGGGCTTGCTTGCCAATGCAATACATTCCGGTAGCCCGAGAAAGGAATATCCTTTTGTCGTGGTAGACTGCGCGGCACTGACCGAAAGCCTGCTGGAGAGCGAGCTTTTCGGATATATGAAGGGCGCATTTACCGGGGCCTATACGAACAAGGAAGGCTATTTCAAGATTGCCGATAGAGGGACCATATTTCTCGATGAGATAAGCGAACTCTCCACATCCCTCCAGGGGAAACTGCTCCGCATGGCCCAGGACCATGAGATTATTCCCGTCGGAGGGACAAAACCCATTAAGATCAATACGAGGATAGTCGCGGCAACCAACAAAAACCTTGAGCAGCTTGTTAAGGAAGGGAAGTTTCGGGAAGATCTTTATTTCCGGATAAACGTTGTAAAAATAAGTATCCCTCCTTTGAGGGAACGGAAAGAAGACATACTGCCCTTAATGCACTTTTTTCTCGATAAGTTTAAGAGGCGGTTTGATAAGAACGAATTATCGATTGATCAGCAGGTTTTAACCTTTTTTCAGCGATACGAATGGCCCGGTAATGTGAGGGAACTGGAAAACGTGGTGCAACGGATGGTCATCACGGCGGATCAGCGAAGGGTAACGATGAACGACCTGCCTGAAAAGATGTGGTCCGTGAAGCCGACGGAAGGCACGGAAGAACATAGCGGCTTTTCAGATATGGATTTTGCAGAGGCGAGAAAAAGATGTCTCGATAATTTTACAAGGGAATACCTTGTCGATTCCCTGAAGTGCAACCAGGGCAATATCTCAAAAACGGCCAAGGATATTAAGATACAAAGGCCTTCTATCCAGAGGATGCTGAAGCGCTACAAAATAAAAAAAGAAGAGTATGTGTAAGGAAGATGAATCCTTCGGGTTACATGATACCTTAGAGATACAGACCCTTTTGTTTTGCTTTTTTTAAACAATCAGTAAAGGCCTCGACGAATGAACATCAGGGCAGTCCGGAAGAGAGACAGTGATAACAGGAAGATAGAAACTTCAGGATAAGCCCGCCGCACACATAGCCCTTTTTTTAAGGTCGGAATGCAATATGATCAAGATAGTATGTATCCCCGCAGTTACACATTTCAGTGATCACCATCTTCCAGCATCCGTATAACAGACAAAATAATATGAAATATCAATATGTTACAAACTGTTGTCGATAAATAATATTGTGGCATAATAATTGCTAACATATTAATAGGACACATCGGGATTGATATGAATGTGCTATATGAAAAAAATCACAAGATAGAAAGAGAGCAGCAGATATACTGTATCCTGTTAAAACATATCTGCAATTCCTTGATAAAAGATTACAAAAACGGAGGAGGAGGTATCTATGCGCCCAGGTTATTTTGAGGATTTGGAAAGTTTTGTAGAATTGAGCTCTGTAAAATTTGAGTACCTGGAACCGAATTCATTAAAAGAGGCATGTTCTATGCTTGATCAGTATAAGGACAAGGCAAAACTGATCGCCGGCGGTACACACCTTATCCCTTTAATGAAGACGCGGACGGTAACTCCTGAATATCTTATCAACCTTAAAAACATACCGAACCTTGAATATATTGATTACTACAGTGATTTTGCAGAAGAAGGCGTAAAGATAGGGGCGCTGGCAACGCTCTTTGATCTCGGCCGTTCAGTAATAATAAACGAAAGGGCCGGCGTTCTCGTTGAGGCGATCAACCTGAGAGAACAGCGGCTGAACAAGACCAGGTGGGCATATTACATGACCACGATCGGCGGGTGTCTTTCCAGTCCTGAGAGTGCAGCGGATATTGCCCCGGCGTTGATGATCCTGGACGCAAAGGCCGTTATGCAGGGCCTCCAGGGTTGGGAGACGGTGCCGATAGAGAGTCTTTTTACGAAGAACGGCAATGGAGACGTATACGAGATCCTCGGGGAGATACGGATACCAAAGCAGCAGGAAAGCGAAGTGGGCCTTGTGTATGAGAAAAGCGTGGGTACGGGCGGGGCACCGAGCATGGGTGCGGCAGTGTATCTCAGGCTGGACTTGAAACATGTAGACATAGAAGAGATAAGGATCATAGTGGGCGGGGTCGGTGCCGCGCCGGTTGAGACGCAGGAAGGGCCGGCGATAATGAAGGGTAATCCTATCGATGACCACCTGATCATTGATGCGGCGGATATAGCTGCCGGTGAGGTCTGTGGCGATTCCGATCCTGAACTGCTGGAAAGGGCAAGAGAGTTGATAGAAGAGGCAATACGGCATGCAATTGACCGTTCTATCGGTGATTTTGCGCTTGGGTATTAATTACACATTATGGGGGCGCAGCCAATATACGATACGCGAAGGGAGGAAGGAACGAGATGGCGGAAATGAGGATCAAATGTCTTTACG
>MVRS01000232.1 GCA_002067975.1 Syntrophorhabdus sp. PtaU1.Bin058 | reverse complement strand
ACTGCGATCGTTACAGGGCCCATGCCGAGAAAACCAAAGGCTACAAGACCAAAGGCAAAGACAGGGGCGGCGAAGACAAACCCTTTAGGCATAACGGCTATGATGGATGCATGCTGTGAAACAACAGAGGCAATGAACATGAGTACAAGGATCACGAGCCCTTCCCAGAAGGCCGAAAAGTTACCGGCTACAAAACCGGAGAGTATATCAAGGGACGCACCGCCATGACGGGCAGCACCGACGACTTCCTGCACGTGACGGGACTTTGTGCTCGTGAAGATCTTGGTGAATTCAGGGATCAAGGCGCCGGCGATGGTACCGCAGGAGATGATAACTGCCAATGCCCACCACAGGCCGGGATACTGGGCATCCAGGCCGCCGAGGAGCATATAGCTTGCCCAGAAGGTCACGATGATCGATATGGCCGATGTGATCCATACAAGGTTTGTCAGTGGCTGTTCAAAGTTAAATTTTTTCTTTGATCCGTAAACAGATGACGTAATGCCGTGATTGACAAAATAAGAGACCAGGGAGGTAAGGATCATGAGGATACGCATTGCAAATATCCAGATGATGAGGGTTCCCGACATGGCAGGGTTTGTTGCCAGTGCGAGTGCAAGAAAGGCGATAAGGGCAACACCCGTGACGCCGTAGGTCTCGAAACCGTCTGCGGTGGGGCCGACGCTGTCGCCGGCGTTGTCTCCGGTACAGTCAGCGATAACGCCGGGGTTCTTCGGGTCGTCTTCCGGAAGCTTGAAGACGATCTTCATGAGGTCGGAGCCGATGTCGGCGATCTTCGTGAAGATACCGCCGGCGATCCTCAGGGCGCTGGCGCCGAGGGACTCGCCGATGGCAAAGCCGATGAAGCTCGGACCGACAAGGTCCTTCGGAAGGAACACAAGGATACAGATCATGAAAAAGAGCTCAACGCTCACAAGGAGGAGTCCGACGCTCATGCCGGAGGTGAGAGGGATATTGACGACATCAACCGGCTTCCCCGTCAGTGACGCGAAGGCGGTTCTGGAGTTCGCCATGGTATTGATCCTCATGCCGAACCATGCAACGCCGTATGAACCGAGGATGCCAAAGATAGAGCATACAAGTATGATAAGCATATTTCCGAAGGGCGCGTGGGACAACCCCATGAAATAGTAGACCATGCAGATCGCGATCAGGATCCAGAGGATGATGAGGAACTTTCCCTGCTGTGCCAGGTAGGACTTGCAGGTCTCCCAGATGATCGCTGATACGTCGAGCATTGACTTGTGCGCAGGCAGGTTCTTTGTCTGTTTGTACTGAAACATAGCAAAGATAAGGCCGACGATACAGATCAAAAGCCCAAAATACATAATGGATAGACCGCTCATGCCGCCGAAGACCGGGAAAGAGACCTGCGTAAGGTCAGGCAGCACAATGTCTGCCTCACCGGCAAAAGCCGGCAGCGCCATGAATAGAAACATTGGGATGAAAGCCAGAAAGCCACGCTTAGTTATAAAGCCCATCTATAACCTCCTTGCAAAAATTTTGATACATCAATGTTTTTTGTTTCACTTTCTATAGTACAGATGGCCTTATTTTAAAACTTTTTTTTTACCATTGTCAATGAACTTATGAAATAATTCACAATGCCAAAAAGGAGGGGAAAACCGTATGATGAACCCTGTGAAAGGTGAAAAGTGAAAGGTGAAAGGCCCTCGTAATTCGTGAATCGTAATTCGTAATTGGATGAACCTTTCTCGTACCTTGTGCTTTTCCAATCACGTCTCACGAATTACGAATTACGGTTGTTCTCGCCTCACGGGTGTTCCGCCATCAGCTATGAGCCGGTTTACTGCCTGACGACTTACGGGTGTTTGAATTTTCGATATACGATATACGAACTACGATATACGATTTTCTGTCCCCTTACAGCTAACGGGTTTGCTGCTGACGGCTGAGAGTCGCATCTCACACCTTAAACTGATTCACCATTGTCTCAAGGTCCATCGACAGTTTCGAAAGCTCAATCGATGCCCTCGCTGTCTGTTCGGAGCTGGCTGACGCCTCTTTCGATGATGATGCTATCTGGACGATATCATTGCTTATCTCCATCGAAGTGGCACTCATCTCTTCTGTGGCTGACGCAATCTGCCGCACCATTTCGAGCAGGCTGTCTACTCTCTGCACGATCACATGGAGTGACTCCCCGGCCCTCCCCGAAAGCTCAACGCCTGCCTCAACCTTTTTCGTTACATCATTCATAAAGGTCACGGCCTTTTCCACGTCACTCTGTATGGCGCTGATCATGCTGCCGATCTCGGACGTTGAGTTTGCCGTTCTCTCGGCGAGTTTCCTCACCTCGTCGGCCACTACGGCAAAACCCCTCCCCTGCTCACCTGCACGGGCCGCTTCAATAGCCGCATTCAGGGCAAGGAGGTTGGTCTGGTCGGCAATCTCGTTGATGACGTTAACAATCTCACCGATCTGCGTTGATCGTTCCCCGAGGGTTCTTATGGACTGCGCGGATTCATCGATACTCTCGGCGATCTCTTTTACCTCCTGCACCGACTGGCCGACGACGACTTCACCGTCTTTCGCCACCTTTACCGTATCCTCTGCAGAAGCAGCAATATTCTGGGTGTTATGGGCTATCTCCCCGACGGTCTGGGACATCTCGTCCGTTGCGGTGGCCACCTGCGTCACCCTTCCCGCCTGGTCACCTGAACCCCTCGACATCTGCTCTGCACTCGCGCTCAGCTCATGGCTTGCGGACGATATGCTCAGTGCAGCGTCTTTGACACCTTTTATAACGGTCCTCCATTTCGTAAGCATTTCCTTTACCCCTTCCATCTCGTCGCCAAACTCATCCTTTCTGTTATGCTTGAATTCCATGGTGAGGTCTCCCGCTGCCAGCTTCCTCGCTGCCCATACACTCCCTTTAATAGGATAGGTTATGCTTCGCGTAAGAAGGATGGAAAGGGTGATACCGATGGCAATAGATGCTAAACCGAAAAGAAAAAGTGCTAACCTGATCTTTTTGTTATCCTGCATCATCTCCTGCAGCTTCAACTTCATGCTTTTGTCCTGAAACTTTACAAGATTCTCCATAGAGGCCACTATCGTCTTTGACAGCGGCTGCACCTCTTTAGCAAAATACCCGGCGGCCTCATCCCGCTCACCCGCACTCAGGAACTGGGTAAACCTGTCGTTCACATCCCTTACCTTGATCATGTCTTCTTTGAACTTCGTGATCAGTTCCTTCGCCTCGGGCGCTGTCTCCAGCTTTTCCAGCTTCTCTATCTCATTGATGTAAAATTGTCTCTGGTTGGCAATATTCTGTTTTTCTGCATCCAGCATAGAAGAGTCCTTCACGCTGGTCATTAATGCAAAGGACATGTAGACACTCTTGACGGCGCTTATAATATTGTTTGCTGCAAGCGTCTTTTCAAGGGTCACCTTCACGATCTCATCCGCCTTCGAGTCCACATCCCCCGCATTCTTAAACCCGACAAGGCAGAGAAGGATGATGATGCATATCAAGATACCAAACCCGAAGCCGAGCCTTTTCCCGATCTTAATGTCTTTCAACTTCATGGGATTTCCCCCTAATATAAAGTAATGGGCACTATTTGAGCCGCAATAACGCTCTATGACTGTTATCGTGTGTTTCGGGAAGAAGTTAAGATATTTTATAAACAGCCGTAAGACGGAAAGGCAGCTTATGGGCCATGGCTAACCGGACACTGGATACTCGTCGCTGGATACTGGTTCAAACCAGTGACAAGCAACGAGTAACGAGGGACAAGGTTTTCACCTTTTACATCCCCTATTCACTATCTACTATCGACTATTGACTGCCTTTATCCAATCCTATGCCATCGATGGCGGCGCCGCAGTAAACACAGGCCCCGTCTTTAATCCGATAGTCGGCGATAGTAAATCCGAAGCGTTTTATCACCGGCTTCCCGCATTGATAACAATAGGTATGTTCGCCGTCGGAACCGGGGATATTGCCTTCGTAGACGTACCGAAGGCCTTCTCTCAGGCCGATTTCACGCGCCCGTGCAAGGGTTCCCGGCTTTGTCCTCGGCGGTTCCCGCAGTTTATAGGTGGGGTAAAATGCGCTTACGTGCCACGGTGTCTCCGGACCAAGCTCATCCCTGATGAATCTCGCGATGGAACGGAATTCTTCGTCGCCGTCATTGTGGCCGGGTATGATAAGGGTCGTAAGCTCGATCCATATGCCGAGTCTTTTATATGACCGTATCGTATCGAGCACCGCGGACAGCTCAGCCTTGCAGATCTTCCTGTAAAAGGATTCGTTGAAACCTTTCAGGTCGATGTTCGCTGCATCGAGGTAGGGTCTGATCGTCGTAAGCGGTTCATCCTCTATGTAGCCGTTGGTAACGAAATTGTTCGCAATGCCTTTCTCTTTCGCAAGCCTTGCGATATCCAGGGCATATTCATAGAATATGGTTGGCTCGGTATAGGTATAGGAGATGCTCCGGCAATCCGACTGTTCTGCCAGTTTTACAACTTCAGAGGGCTCCATCCGCTCTCCGTAAATCCGCTGCGCCTCCCTCGGCATCTGTGATATGTCGTGATTCTGGCAGTGAAGGCACTGGAAATTGCAGCCTGCCGTGGCAATGGAAAATGCCCGCGAGCCGGGGTAAAAATGGAAAAGCGGCTTTTTCTCGATGGGGTCTACATGGTACGAACAGGGGAGGGCGTAAACGAGGGTGTACAGCGTGCCGTCTTTGTTCTCCCTTACGCCGCAGATCCCTCGCTTTCCGTCTCCGATAGCGCAGTGATGCCTGCACAGCATGCACCGGACCGTCTTTCCTTCGCGCTTCTCGTAAAACAGGGCCTCTTTCATACAACTACCGTTTTAATAAAAGCCGTAAGTCGTGAGTCGTAAGGGGAAAGGGTTTAATCTCCTCACGCCTCACGCCTTACGAGGTTTATTCGGGTTCTTCTTAAATATGATCGCTATCACCTCGTCCATGTTCTTTACTAAATGGAATTTCATCCTCTTCTTCACGTATCCCGGGATCTCCGTAAGCTCATGGGCATTTTCCTCAGGTATGATAATCTCTTTCATCCGGTTCCTCAAGGCCGCAAGGGTCTTTTCCTTGAGCCCGCCTATGGGGAGCACCCGGCCTGTCAGGGTTATCTCCCCTGTCATGGCAATCGTGCGGTCAACGGGTCTTTTCGTGATAGCGCTTATCATAGCCACGCCCATAGTGATCCCTGCCGACGGACCGTCCTTCGGGATGGCGCCCTGCGGGACGTGGACGTGCATCTCAAGGTCGTCGAAGGTGTCTTTTGCAATATTCAGGGTGTCCGCCTTTGATTTTATATATGTCAGCGCCGCCTGGACGGATTCCTTCATCACGTCGCCCATGCTCCCCGTGAGGGTAAGTTCCTTTTTGCCCTTCCTGCACGAGGCCTCGACATAGAGCACGTCGCCGCCGAATTCTGTCCATGCAAGACCGCTCGCCACCCCTGTGACATCTACTTCATGCATCGTCTCGGGAAGGAACTTTGAAGGTCCGAGGTATGCCTGGAGGTTCCTCGCCGTGATCGTCGCCTTTTCTTTATTCCCTTCCGCGATCTTCCGCGCGACCTTCCTCCCTATTGCGGCGATCTCTCTTTCGAGGTTCCTTAAGCCCGCCTCCCGCGTATACTCCTGTATTATCTTCAGGAGGGCGTGGTCCGCAAATCCCAGTATCTTCCTGTTGAGACCGTTTTCCTTCAACTGCTTGGGGATAAGGTATTGCTTTGCTATGTTGAGCTTCTCCTTGTCCGTGTAACCCGATATATAGATAGTCTCCATCCTGTCCTTTAACGCCGCAGGGATCGTATCTACCCTGTTTGCCGTTGTAATGAACATGACCCTCGAGAGGTCGAAGGGGACGTTCAGGTAGTGATCGCTGAATGAATTGTTCTGCTCGGGGTCGAGGACCTCAAGCAGCGCGCTTGCAGGATCTCCCCGGAAATCGGTGCCTATCTTGTCTATCTCGTCCATCATAAAGACGGGGTTGTTCGTCCCGGCCTGCTTTATGCTCTGGATGATCCTGCCCGGCATGGAACCCACATAGGTCCGCCTGTGACCCCTGATCTCTGCCTCGTCCTTCATGCCGCCCAGGGAGATCCGCGAAAATTTCCTCCCCAGCGCACGGGCTATCGATTTGCCGAGGGAGGTCTTGCCGACGCCGGGGGGACCGACAAA
>MVRS01000231.1 GCA_002067975.1 Syntrophorhabdus sp. PtaU1.Bin058 | reverse complement strand
GACGATGATCACCCCTGCGAGCGCCAGGAGCTGGTTGATCAGCGGGGCCTTGAGCAGGGGTCTGACCACAGCGACGTGGATCAACAGCGCCAGCAGCACCGATACTGCAATTGCCATCACGCAGGAGATCAGGATCGGGATGTGGAGCAACACCGCGAAGACATAGACGGCATAGATGGCAACCATAACACATTGACCATAAGCCAGATGGATTACATTCAATACCCCGAAAATCAGGTTCATACCTACTGCCAATAATGCAAGACCGCCTCCGTACAGAATCCCGTTGGCGAGACCGTTTAAAATAAGATTACCCACAAGTCCTCCCTGCTGCAACTATTGTAGAGCCGATTAGAAGCCTGACTGCGTCAGATCCCCAGATACGAGACCTTGATCTCCGGGTTCTTCAGGAATTCCTGCCTCTCACCCTGATAAACCAGGTTCCCTGTCGACAGCAGGTAGGCGTAATCAGCCAGACCAACGGCTTGCAGTACGTTTTGTTCTACCATCAGGATCGAATATCCCTGTGCCTTGATGGTTTCAACAAACTCGAATACCTTTGCGACGATCTTCGGTGCTAAGCCTGAAGACGGCTCATCGAGCATGATCAATTTCGGCTTAGACATGAGTGCACGGGCGATGGACAGCATCTGGCGTTCGCCTCCGCTCAGGGAGCCGGATACCTGTCTCCTGCGTTTTTCCAGAAGGGGGAACAACTGGAATACCTCCTGCAGTGTTGTCTGAAATTCCTTCCGCGCCCTCGCCGTGTAACTTCCCATCTTCAGGTTTTCATAGACTGAGAGTTCGGGAAAGATCCTCCCGCCTTCCGGCACGAAGGCGATGCCGAGTTCCACGATCTGGTGGGGCGCCTGGCCGTCAATTCTCTGGCCGTCAAAATAGATTGCACCGCCGGCAGGTTTCACAACGCCCGATATCACCTTCAGGAGTGTCGACTTGCCCGATCCGTTTGATCCCACCATAATGACGGTGGTACCGTCTTCCACCTTTATAGAGATATTATTGAGAATGTTAAATTTTCCGTAGCCGGCACTCACTCCCTCAACCTGTAGCATCGTCTATGCGTCTCCTAACACGTGTTTTTCTCCGAAATAGGCCTCGACGACCCTCTCGTCCTGCGCTATTTCTGAAGGCGTACCTTCGGCTATCAACTCTCCGTATTCAAGCACAACGACCCTCTGAACGTGGTTCATAAGGGCAGCCATTACGTGTTCCACCCATATGATCGTGATC
The DNA here is from genome assembly GCA_002067975.1 of Syntrophorhabdus sp. PtaU1.Bin058. GTDB lineage: Bacteria > Desulfobacterota > Syntrophorhabdia > Syntrophorhabdales > Syntrophorhabdaceae > UBA5609. The sequence continues at coordinate 40,709 of MVRS01000231.1, read as the reverse complement.
CCCATATCTTCATGTATCTTTTTCAGCATCAGCGCCGCCCTGGAAATCTCTTCCGGGTTGAAACCGCTCATACACTCGTCCATCAACAACAGCTTCGGCTGCGTCGCCAATGCCCGTGCAAGTTCAAGTCTTCTCAGGTCCACGGCGGTCAGCTCAACGGGCATTGTCGCGCTGTTCACATCCAGCCCGACAAGCTCTTTGTAGTATTCGGCCTTTCGCAGCAACTCCGATTCACCGGTGACATCGTCTCCGTCACCGAACAGGACCGCCGTGACGATATTCTCATCAACCGTCATTCCCTTGAAGGGCCTCGGGATCTGGAAAGTCCTGGCAATCCCCGACTTACAGATCCTGTCAGGACGCAGTGCCGTAATATCCTTTCCGTTGTAGACAATGCGTCCTGATGTCGCCTTGAGCTGACCTGAAATAATGTTGAAGAGGGTGGTCTTTCCGGAGCCGTTAGGACCGATCAGTCCGACAAACTCGCCCTGCTGAATGCTGAAGGAGATTCCGTGCAGCGCCTTCAGACCACCAAAATTCTTCGATATGTTCTTCAGTTCCAGCATAGTTCTCTATTGAGCCAGGGGATGACCCGCCGGTAAGGGAAGCACGGGCTTGATGGTTCTCAGACTCTCCGGAAAGACAATATACTGTTTCTCGTCAATCCACTGGGTTACAACAGGGAAGGCCCTGAGATTCTGGCCTGCATATTCATGCTCCGGCGGGGCGAATTTTACTCCGTACCACGCAACCGTCTTCCCGTCAGGGATATCTATCTCAAGTGCCGCCTTTCTTACGTTGTCCGGCGTGCATGATCCGTATTTCTTGATCGCCAGCGGCATAACGTCGTTCAGCATGACCCAGGTTGCTGCGAATGAAAAGGAGTAATGAGCGGCCGGGTTCGGGTCCTTGTATTTCTTGAGGGCGCTTTCAGAAAATTCCTTAAGGAGTTTGGCAATCTCGGGTGACGCTGTTTTTGGATCCCGCAACTGCAGCGGAACATGGTCGATATTGTGGAGATAATTTGCAGCTTCCTTCCCGAGCGCCCTCACCATCGCCGGATTGTCGGCATACATCGTTCCCTCACCGATAATCGCACGCACCTTAAGACCCAGTTCCCTTGCCTGCTTATGGAAAAGCGTAATATCGGGCGCGTAACCGGCGTGGCCTATCACGTTTGTCCCGGAGGCCTTCAGCTTCAATATGATTGGCGACATATCCTTTGTCGTGTGTGAATAGGAGTCGTCATATGCAAGCTTGATCCCGTGTTTTTTGGCGCCGTCACGGTTCCCTGCACGTACCATTGACCCGTAAGGGCCGTCTTCCGTCAACGATGCAAACTTCAAATCTGCGGGACCCTTTAAACCAAGATCGTTTAAATGACTGTAAATATAGTCTACCGCCATACGTCCATAATCAGATGCGTAGGGTCCGGGACGGAACGCATACCTGTAATGTTTATCCTTCAGTATCCCGTCAGACACCGCAACCGTATTCCACCAGATGGTCTTGTTTTTTTCGCAGGCCGCAGCGGCAGGTACTGCAATGCCGCTTGAAAAACTTCCAAATATTATGGGGACGCCGTCGATAGAGATCAGCCGTTCTATCTCGCGCACCGCTATATCGGGACTGCTCTGGGCATCGGCGACAACGGGCACTATCTTATATTTCCCAAGGACCCCTCCTCTTTTATTGATAGCATCGATAGCCAGCACCACACCCCGATATGACGATATGCCTCCTCCGGGAGCAAGGGGACCGGTGAGAGAATACAGGAGTCCGACCTTGATCTCCTTGACATCTTCTTTTGCAGCATACGAAAAAGTACCCAAGAGCGAAAAAACAAAAAACAGGACAGCCAAAACACATACATTCTTTTTCATAACCACTCCTCCCTCTGTTTGATTGATGTTTAATAGGTTGGTGGGCTGATTACCCACAGGATTAAGGCATCTTCCTCCCCGTTGTTAACAAAACCATGGGGCTTGCTTGAGTTAAAATAAAAACTGTCACCCTTCCTCAGGGTATATACGTTGTCCTCAATCATCAGATCGAATTCCCCCGAAATTACATACCCGAACTCCTGGCTGCCGCTGTGGGAGTAAAGCCCGTCGCTGCCCGTCTTCGGCTTCAGAACTTTCAGGAGGGGCTCCATATTCTTACCTTCGAGATGTCTCACCAACAGGGTAATGGACGCGTCGCCCCTGGGATACTTTATCTCACAGCCTTCACCATTTCTCACGATTACGTTATCCTCGCTCCCGTCCACAGTGAAAAGGTCTACCAGCTTTACGCCCAGTGAATTCGCAATGTTCTTCAGTACCGAGATAGAAGGGCTTACAGTACCTTTTTCTATCTGAGAGATGTAAGCGCTCGTACACCCGGCACGCTCAGATAAGTCATAAAGCTTGAATCCCCTGCTTTGCCGTAAATCCTTTATTTTACTTCCGAGTATTTTCAGTTCCTGCATCTCTGCTATGTTTCACCTCCAAAATTTTTTACAAAGATATATGGAACATATTTAAAATATACTTTACTATATAAATTATTTTTTAATATTAAAAAAAGGAAACTGCAATGTCAACAAAAAAATTAAAAAATAATTAAGATAAATAATTCATATTAATTATTTTTTAATTATCGTGTTCAGGCCAACGTCTGACATCTGGAGTCCATCGCTGATTTTCCCGCTTGCCTTACGTCCTGCCCCGGACTATAATGCTTAAAACCGGCAATGAGCAGAACCGCTAAAGCGTATACCATCAGTTCCATCTTGCTGTTTTTAATCGCTTCAGGTGGATTTATCCCGATCAAAGTCATAAAAGTTGCGACAACCGACGGGGTCGTAAGGTTTGCACGAATGGTTCATGATGGGGATACCATCGTGTTGTCGCATATCAATTCAATATACGACGCAAAGGTTGAAGAGGTTTTGCGCGTGGAGGGACTCAGTTTACGCCTCGCGGATGTAAAGACAGACTCATACGGGGTTAAGGAATATTATGGGATCACGGAAGGCATTAAACTACAGTCGTGGAGAGAGATCCGGCTTTACAACAGCGGTGCGAGACACTTCACTCTCACCGTCAACGGAAAGCGCCTCCATATTGAAAAATTCGTCGATTCCCTGCTGGTGATCAGGCTCCAAAAACTATACCTTTACAGTATGTTTGTCTGTTACTTTTTTTGAAAATTGTACATTATTCCGAACAGAAGCAAAATTGTAGTATAACCATATCATTACAATTAGTTTGACAACAATATTGTTTTATATATAGTATTAAAAAAATTACAATATTATAGGAGGTTCAGGATGAAAAGAATATTGGTTCTTTTTGTAATGCTGGCGATTGTTTTTTTTGGGATTCAGCATGCCGGCGCACAACAGAAACAACAGAGGGTAACTATAGCTACCGGTGGAACCGGAGGGGTATATTATCCTTACGGTGGGACCCTCGCTGAGATCATCAACAAAAAAGTGCCCAACGTCAATGCAACGGCAGAAGTCACCGGCGCCTCGGTGGAAAACGTGAGGCTTATCGGGAAAATGGATGCCACCTTTGGTCTTGCCATGAACGACACCGTGTACCAGGCATATGCCGGGGAAGGCAAGTTCACGGGTAAGAAGATCGACTCCCTCAGAACCGTTATACAGATGTATCCGAATCTCTATCATGTTGTCACTTTAAAAAAATACCCGATCAACAAGCTTACGGACATCAAGGGGAAAAAGGTATCTGTCGGCGCACCCGGCAGCGGTACCGAATACAAGACAAACCTGGTCCTGCCTGTAATAGGGATCAAATACTCCGATTTCAAGGTCTACCGCCTTTCCTTTGCCGAGAATGCAACACAGATGAAAGACGGCATAATCGATGTCGGGATCTGGTCTGTTGCACCGCCGACATCTTCAATTATCGACCTTTCGACGACGCACGATATCCGTTTCATACCTTTCAGCAAGGAAGAGGTAGCGAAGGTGGAAAAGGCTTATCCGTATTATTCTGAATGGACAATACCGAAAAATACCTATAAAGGTCAGACCGAAGATGTCCTTACAATAGCAGTATGGAACTCCGTGGTTTGCAACAAGGACCTGCCGGACGATCTCGTCTATAAGGTCACAAAGGCTATCTTCGAAAATAAAAAGATGCTTGTTGACACACACAAGATTGCTGAGTTCACGACAGCAAAGGCTTCGGCGACAAAAAGCCCGATCCCGATACATCCGGGGGCATTGAAGTACTATAAGGAGATAGGGGTGGTTAAGTAGCGAAAGATGATGGAAGTGACCATATAAACCTGAGAGAGGTAACCGAGAATGTCCAAGGTGCTTTCTATCATTGCTATTGTTTTTGCCGTCTTCATGTCGCTTTTTCATCTTTATACCGGTGCTGTTGGAAGTCTTGATCCATGGTCCCAGAGGGTTATACACCTTACGCTCGGGTTTGTTATTGCCTTCCTTACATATCCGGTTATCAAGGGAAAGAAGGTGGGGGTCTTCGAAATTGTCCTTACCGTCTTAAGTCTGGCAAGCGGTCTTTATATCATTATCAACATGGATGCCATCATTGACAGGGCGGGGATGCCCAGCACCTGGGATATTGTATTCGGTGCCGTTACGATCCTTCTTGTGCTTGAAATGACAAGACGGATAATCGGGCTTGCCCTTGTTATCGTATCCGTGTTGTTTCTGCTGTATTGCTTTTTTGGTCCGTACCTCCCTGAGGCTATCGCCCACAGAGGCTATGACATAGAGCGTGTAACAGCACATATGTACACAACCCTTGAGGGGATCTACGGTGTACCGATCGGTGTCTCTGCAACCTTTGTTATCCTCTTTGTAATCTTCGGGGCATTTCTTGAGGCGACGAAGACCGGCGATTTTTTTATAAACATCGCAAATTCGATCGCGGGAAGGGCCAGAGGCGGCCCTGCAAAGGTGGCGGTCATATCAAGTGCCTTTTTTGGAACCATCTCCGGGAGCGCCGTTGCGAATGTTGTCGGAACGGGAACATATACAATACCATTGATGAAGCGGACGGGGTATGCACCCCATTTCGCCGCATCGGTTGAAGCAGTTGCATCCAGCGGAGGGCAGTTAATGCCCCCTGTCATGGGCGCCGCCGCATTTGTCATCTCAGAGATGACCGGGGAGAGCTATCTCAAGATCTGTCTTGCAGCGGTCATTCCCAGCCTTCTGTACTATATGGGGTTATTCAGCGCGGTCCACGTTGAGGCACGGCGGATAAGCCTCAGGGGACTACGGGATGACGAGGTGCCGCCCTTCTGGGGTACCCTGAAAAGCCAGGGGTATCTCGCTATATCGGCCCTGGTGCTCATCTATTTTCTCGCCGTTCAGCTTACGTCTCCTTCCTTTGCCGCCTTCTGGGCTATCATCGCGTCTATCATTCTGAGTTCGATCAAGAGAGATACGAGATTGAACCTGCCGGGATTAATCAAGGCCCTGGAAATGGGGGCAAAGGGCGCACTGAGCGTAGTTGCGGCTTGTGCGGCTGCAGGTATTGTCGTCGGTGTGGTGACCCTTACCGGTCTCGGATTGAAATTTTCCGGGGCCATCATAACGCTTGCGCACGGTAATATCTATCTCACGTTGTTTTTCACGATGATCTCGTCTCTCATCCTCGGGATGGGTCTGCCTACCACCGCAGCGTATATCATTTGTGCTATACTCGCCGTACCCGCCTTAACGAATCTCGGGATCAACGTCCTGGGTGCGCACCTGTTTGTCTTTTATTTTGCGATTATCTCCGCCATTACGCCACCGGTTGCACTTGCTGCTTATGCCGGTGCCGGTATTGCAAAGAGCGATCCGATGAAGACGGGATGGACTGCATGCAGAATAGGGCTTGCCGCCTTTATCGTTCCATACATGTTTGTTTTTAACCCGGCGCTTCTGATGCAGGGGAATATACTTCAGATCGTATGGGTAAGCCTGACGGCCCTGTTGGGCACCATATTCCTTGCGTGTTCAACGATCGGATGGTTATTTGCTCCCTTGTCGAAATGGGAACGACCGTTACTCTTCATTACGTCAATACTGCTGATTGAGCCGAGGGTCATAACGGATATCATTGCCCTTGTAATATTCGTCCCGGTCTTCTTCAATCAGTTGAGACTTGCGAGGCACAGGAGGGTAACCGAGAAAGCAAATATCGGTTAGGGCAAAAACACGACAACAAAAAAATGGCCGGCAGATTATGCCGGCCATTTCAGTTTCATAGTTTTTTTGGTTAAGCGGTCTTCTCGAGCGCTATCATTGCCGCACCGAGTGCGCCTACAATCTGGGGTTCAACATGGATCTTCAAGGGCATATTCAGTGCGGCTTCAAGTGCCTTCACGACACCGATGTTCTTTGCAACCCCACCTGTCATAATGACCTCTCTCTCCGCCCCGCCGGTCCTGCTGATAAGGCCCATAGTCCTGTCTGCGATAGCCTTGTGAATACCATAGAGAATATCTTCAAGTTCTTCGCCTTCACTTACAAGGGATATAACCTCTGATTCTGCAAATACGGTACAGATGCTGCTGATCGCAACATCCTTCTTGTGTTTCAGAGAACTATCGCCGATCCTGTCGAGTTCAACGTTCAGGGCCTTTGCCATGACTTCGATGAACCTTCCTGTGCCTGCCGCACACTTATCATTCATCTCAAATTCAACGACACGACCCTTTCCATCAACCTTTATTACCTTTGTATCCTGGCCGCCGATATCGATGATCGTCCGCGCCTCAGGGAAAAGATAATTAACGCCTCTTGCAATGCAGGTAATCTCTGTGACTGCCTGCTTGGCGAAGGAAGCCCTTTTTCTTCCACAACCGGTTGCAATGATGTATGACACGTCAGAGATATTTTTGCCGGGATATGCAAGGACCTTATCGAGCGCCATCTCAGCGGTCTTCTTTGAATCAGCACCGGTCTGCAAAATATCGTATCCAACCACTCCCTTCTCCTTGTCGAAAAGAAGGGCCTCAGTTGTAATGGAGCCAATGTCTATTCCGGCAACCAGCATTTTTCACCACTCCTTTACTCAATAATAGCAAGGACTGCGTCTGCTTCCACTTCCTGCCCTACTGCAACCTTAATCTCCTTAATCACGCCTGACGCCGGTGCAACGATCGGCATCTCCATCTTCATTGCCTCAAGCGTTGCGATCTGATCGTCTTCCGCAACCTTATCGCCGACCTTCACGTTCACTCCCACAATCTTTCCAACCATTGGAACGGTCACTTCTGTAGCCATAAAAACCTCCTTAAGATTTTCTGTTTACGCTTTTCTGTAACCCAATGCAAACTGGGCAATGATCATCTTCTGGACGTTCGAGGTCCCTTCAACGATCTGGTATGATTTCGCATCTCTCAGGAACCTTTCAACGGGGTACTCAGAGGAGAAACCGTAGGAACCAAATATCTTCACTGCCTCAGAGGCGCAGAAATTTGCCGACTCGGCACAGTAGTATTTTGCCATTGAGGTCTCGAGGGTATTGTTCATTCCCTGATCTTTCTGCCATGCTGCCCTGAGAAGCAGGAGCTTTGCCGCCTCGTGCTCCACGGACATCCTGCCGATCTGTTCCTGAACCATCTGGAACTGTCCGATAGGCTGGTTGAACTGCTCCCTCTCGTTCGCATATTTGCATGCCTCTTCGATACAACTCTGGGCTACACCGACGGCCCGTGCGGCAGAGCTTAATCTGGTATAATTGAGCATGGTCATACAGATTGCAAAACCCTGTCCGAGTTTTCCAAGGAGGGTATTCTTCGGGATCTTTGCTTCTTCAAAAAATATTTCACCGGTCGGGGCGCAATGCAGGCCGAGCTTCGTAGTAATTGCCCTCTGGGTAATCCCGGGTGCATTAAAATCTATAAAAAATGCCGACATACCTTTGTGTTTTGCCGCCTTGTCTGTCATTGCATATACAACCCCGCATCCGCAATAGGGTACACCTGATATCCATGTTTTTGTACCGTTGAGGATGTAACCGTCATCCACCTCTACCGCCGTTGTCTTCATGCTGGCAACGTCTGAACCGGAGTTCGGCTCTGTAATCGCAAAACAGCCGCCGCTTGTCCCTGCGATCAATCCGGGAAGGAACTGCTCCTTCAGTGCATCGCTTCCAAATTTTAACAAGACATTCTGAGGACCATTCATCTGGAGGTTAAAAGGAAGACCCCAGGACGGGCTGACCCTGGCAACCTCCATGGCCATAAGTGTTGCGGCCATATTGCCTTCCTCGAGCCCAAGTCCGCCGTACTGCTCAGGCGCAAGGCATGCAAACATACCCTGGTCGCCCATCTTCTTCAGGATTTCCGGACGGTATTTGTGTTCCTTCTCATCTTCTTCCATGGTAGGTTTGATATTCTTCACTGCAAAGTCGTACGCCATTTTGCGCATTGATTCAAGTTCATCAGAAATCTTAAAATCCATAGTTTTTCTCTCCTTTCCTTGCGATATTGTGAAACTATTAACAAGCTAATATTAGCAAAGATATTAGCAAAGCACCCTGTTCATGTCAAGCTAATTTTCACAAATAAATCTTCTCTTTTAGCTCCTGAACAGTCCCTGTAAGTATCATGATTTTATAGCCCTCGCTGCGCTTGCCCTATTACACACGTAAATCGTACTAAATGCGGTTCATGGCAAATCGTATAATAATTGTGCATTGTGCCCCGTGAGCGGCATACATATACAAATTTGGTGATACCTATAATGCACGAGAAGATAAACCGGAGATTACGCTATACCACATACAATATACTATCAACCGACCTTGTCGGGGTCGGAAAATCTGTTCTTACCCTTTCTTCCCCGGAGGTGATTCAATAGAATTCTGGATCGCCATAACATGTTGCTCGATCAAACGGTTGGCCTTTGATGCCTTACCTGATGCAAGCAGTTCATATATCTTACGGTGGCTGACCTTTTTATAGCGCCGTAATCTGGTAAAGTACTTGTAGGTGAGACGGTTTGTCACGAATGGCTCTGTGATGCTTACGTAAAGCCGTATAAGGATCTGGTTCCCGCTCATCTCCACAATATACTTGTGGAAGCGGTAGTGAAGTGCAGTATATCGCTCTATATTACGTCTTTTATATGCCTCGTCCATATCGTCAAGGAGCTGCGCCAGCGCATCAAGGTGTTCAGGGGTAACGTTGCGTATGGCCAGCCTTATGGCCAATCCCTCGATCGAAGCCCTGACCTCGGTCGCTTCTTTCAGATTTTCCACCGAAATGGATCGGACAAAGGCACCCTTCCGGGGTAAAAATTCCACAAAACCCTCTGCCTCGAGACGGCGAAATGCCTCCCGGATAGGCGTACGGCTCGTCTTGAACATCTTCTGCAGATTTACTTCGTTCAGCCTTTTACCCTCTTCGAGATGTCCCTTGATTATCTGCTCCCGCAAGTGCTGGAATATCTGATCATGCAAGAGCAATGCGGGTTGAAAAGGTTCTGGTGTTTGGTTCATTGTCTATTGTCCATAGTCCATATCTTTATCTGATACATGTCGACAGTATACAAATATAAACAAAAATGTCAAGAAAAAATGCCCTTTTTATCCAAAAAAATAATGCATATTATTGATTGTATATTGCAAGAGGAACCGAATATACTATACCTTATTACCTGATAACATATTGTTATTACATCTTATTATTATATAATTATTTTTTTACCATTTTTCCTTGACAAATTTTTTCATAATTGTATACTGTCGACAGATATTAACTATTTTCATAGGCATATTGATACATAAAAATACAGGGCATCGTGATTCCTTATACAAACAAACTGAATCTTCAGGCAAAACAATCCGTGACTAAAAATCAGGAGACAAGATATGGATGAGAAAAGAAAACTTTATAAGTCCGTGGTGAACCCGTTATTACTGAAACCCTCAAGGTCCCTCCCTGGAGAAGTAGCGGTTATCGGCGCCGGAATCAACGGCGTCGATATAGGGTATTACCTTAAAAGTTCTCTCGCGGATTTGAGGCTCATCCTTGTAGATACCGCTGAAGAGACTTTGGAAAGTGCGGAGAAACAGTTTACCGGATATGTAAAAAATTCTGTAGACAAAAAAAAGATTAAAGAAGAACAAGGCCGGAGGATACTGGATAACGTCACCTATACAACCGATTTGAATAAGATAAAAGATGCCGATATGGTTATCGAAACACTGACGGAGGATAACTCCTCAAAGAAGAAGGAGGTGTCTTCAAGGGTCGAAGAGATCGTCGGTCCGACCGCCATTATTACATCAAATACCGCCTTATTCCCTCCTGACCGGATCTTTACGGGGATGAAAAACCCTGCAAGAGCAACGGTGACACATTTCTTTGCGCCTGCCTGGCGAAGCATACCAATCGAGGTCGTTGCGTGGGAAAAGGTCAGTCAGGAGGTACTGGACTATCTCTCGTGGGTCTTCGCCATGACAGGGAAAGTGCCGATGGTAACGAATAATGCGGTCTGTTTAATGCTGGGAAGGATATTTAACAACTGGTGTAATGAGGCGGCCTATCTCCTCGACGATGCAACCGCCGGCATGATAGACCACGTTGCCGAAGAATTCGTTTCAGAAGGGCCTTTCCGGACGCTGAACGCAACGAAAGGCAACGATATTGTCCTTGAAGGGAACACGCTGCAGATGGAGGAAGGGAGCCATTACCTGCCGTCACCTGCCCTGAAGTCTGTGCATGAGTGGCCGACAAAAAAACCGGGCAGCGCCTTTGATGTCCCTGGAGACAAGGCAACGATGATCAGGGACAGGCTGCTGGGGGTCCTCTTTTCACAGTCTTGCGATATTGCAGACCGCAATATCGGAACTCTGGAAGATCTGAACTTTGGTTCCCAGGTTGCCCTTGGCTTCACCAAAGGACCGATGGATATTATGCACGACATGGGTGAGGGTGCTGCACGTCAGGTTGTTAACAGATTTCAGACGGCACGGGGCGGTTTTCCGGGATTCACGAGGCCATACCGGGACTACCAGGACTTCAGACGGTACATCCTCTTGGACGAGATCGATGGTGTAAAGATCATCACCATCCGGCGTCTGCAGGCGATGAACGCCATTCGCGAAGAGTTGAATAATGAAATCCTGGCCCTCCTGAAAGAGTATGAAAATGACCCAAATACAAAAGGGTTTGTCCTGACCGGATACGGCACGGCGGCATTTTCGGCAGGGGCCGACATCGGCACCTTTCCCGACATGCTGGGTGATATAGAAAAGGGCACACAGGCAGCCAGGGATTGGGCAAAGGTGCAGCCATACATGGACCGGCTCGGCAAGCCTATCGTGGCCGCTATAAACGGTGTGGCCCTCGGCGGAGGATTGGAACTGGCGATCCGCTGCCACGGCATGGTGGCAACTGCAAATGCGAGATTCCAGTTTCCGGAGATCATGCTCGGCATATTGCCCGCAATAGGAGGGACGATCGTTCCCTATCGAAAGTGGCCGAAAGGGGCAGGCCTTTTCCATGAGATGCTCTGCGCAGCAAGGCCGATAAACGTAAAAGAGGCCCTGGAGATAGGCATGGTGAGCAAGGTAGTAAATAGTTATTACGAGATGATCAGGGAAGCTGTCAAGGAGGTCAACGATCTCACGGGCAGGATCAAGCGGATCCCTGATGGAAAGGTAGATATCCCGAAGATGGAGATGCCGGAGAACCCCATGGCCGGCAAACTCGCTTTAAGCAAAGAATCGATCTCCATCATCATCAAAACAGTTGAAAAAGGGGCTCAGGCGGAACGCTTTATTGATGCCCTGGAGATCGGCTACCGGGGTTTCGGTGAGATTGCCTGCACCGAAGCGGCAAAAGAAGGTGTCGCCGCCTTCATGGAAAAAAGAACCCCTGTATATAGCAAATGAGCATGACGCACAGCAAACCGTATGTAGTAGTTCGTATATCGTATATCGGGATTGCAAAAAAGGCCGTTTGGCGTTCGGCGTTCGGCGATGAAACCAGTGAAACACATGTATAAGTCAAGCGAAATAGACAAGAGACTCCTGTCAGGTCGGGACAAGCGGTGATTCCTAATATTAAAAAAATCCAAGGGGGTAGAAAATGCTGAAGAGCAAGTGGTTGCCGGCAGGCAAGGTTATGGAGGTCCAGGCGCTCAACATCCCAAACAAGGTGGCCGTGAAAGATAAATTCCGCCGGCTGACCTTCAGGGAATGGAACGACAGGTCGAACAGACTGTCGAATGCCCTGGCAGCCATCGGCGTTGAAAAAGGGGATAAATTTGCCGTTCTCGCCTACAATTGCATAGAGTGGATGGAGGTCTATGCCGCCGCATCAAAGGGCGGGCAGGTAGCGGTGCCGATAAACTTCAGGCTCGCCGGACCGGAGATTGAATATATCGTAAACCATTCCGGGTCAAGGGCCTTCATCGTCGCCCAAGAATTCGCCGATACCATAGACCGCATAAGGCAGAATCTGAATATCCCTCAAAACAACTACATCCTGTTCGGGACCGACACAACCCCTGATGGCTGGAAATCCTATGAAAAGATCATAGCGGCAGCGTCCCCCGGGGTGCCGCCCGTGGTCGTTGACAGTGCGGACCCCTGGCTGGTCATGTATACCTCAGGAACGACAGGAAGGCCCAAGGGCGTTGTCAGGAACCACGAGGCCACCATTGCCGAATTTATCATCAACATTATTGATGTCGGCTTCAGGCATGACGATATGGGGCTCCTCGTTATGCCCATGTGTCACATAAACTCGGTATTTTATTCCTTTGTCTTTACCTATATAGGGGCAAGCTGCTATGTCTGCAACATGGTATCCTTCGATCCCGAAGATATCCTGAAGATAATACAGGACGAGCGGATCACCTTTGTCTCCCTTGTACCGACGCATTATATTATGATGCTGGCCCATCCGAACAAGGATAAATACGATGTCTCCTCGATGAGAAAGCTCCTCTGTTCTTCTGCGCCCGTGAGAAGAGATACAAAGCTGGCCATCATCGATTATTTCAAGGGTGCGGAACTCTATGAGATATACGGCTCCACGGAAGCCGGATCGGTGACCATACTCAAACCACAAGACCAGTTGAACAAACTGAGTTCCATCGGGAAAGAGGTATCCACAACAGACCGCATCAAGCTCCTCGACGAAGAGGGGAACGAAGTGCCTGAGGGCGAAGTCGGCGAGCTGTACGCGCGGACCCCGGAGATATTTACAGAATACTGGAAAGATCCCGAAAGGACAAGGACGGCATTTCACGGGGAATGGTTCTCCGCAGGCGACATGGCAAGAAGGGATGCCGACGGTTTCTACTATCTGGTTGACAGAAAGGCCAACATGATAATAACCGGCGGCGAGAACGTTTTCCCCTCGGAGGTGGAGAACGTCATCGGGAGCCATCCGGCAGTAAAGGATGTTGCGGTGATCGGAATACCCCATGAGAAATGGGGAGAGGCCGTCAAGGCCGTTGTCATACTCCATGAAGGCGCAAAGGTCTCCGAAAAAGAACTGATAGAGCACAGTCGCGACAAGATTGCAGGCTACAAAATTCCTAAAACCGTTGATTTTATCAAGGACGAAGAGATGCCCAGGACTGCTACGGGCAAGATCCTGCACCGGATACTCAGAGAGCGGTACGGGAAATGGAGCGATTTCAGATAAAGCGGGGAAATTCTAACGAGGAGGTGATTGAAGAGAGGGAACGGACGACATATTAAAAATAAAAAGGAGGACTATTATGGGACGTTTCAGGTTAATTTTTTTAGTCTTATTTTTGTCGGTAATCGGGGTTTCATTCTTAACAACGCCGGCATTCAGCCAGGCAAAACCTATCGAGATCACCTATGCACAATTCCAGCCTGCCCAGCATTTCAACAACAAGCTTTCTGAATCATATGCAAAAGAGATCGAGAAGAGAACGAACGGGAGGGTAAAGATCACCGTGTTCTCCGGCGGCACGCTTGTTGCCGCTGACAAGACCTATAGCGGCATAGTAACCGGGATTGCCGATATGGGGATGTCCTGCATGGCCTACACGAGGGGGAAATTCCCCCTGTCGGAGGTAATCGACCTGCCTCTGGGCTACAAAACTGGCGCGGCTGCCACAAAGCTGATCAACCTGTTCTACGAAAAATTCAAGCCGAAGGAATACAGCGAGACGGAGGTTATGTACTTCATGGCCCATAGTCCCGGAATTATTCATTCTAAAAAACCTGTATATAAGCTTGACGATTTTAAAGGACAGAAGATCCGTTGTACGGGACTGGCCGCGAAAGTCGTCGGCAAGCTTGGAGGGGTACCCGTTGCCATGCCTATGGGAGAAACCTACGATGCCATCAGCAGGGGCGTCGTGGACGGCTCAATGGCCCCGCAGGAATCTGTAAAAGGCTGGCGATGGGGAGAGGTTGTCAACGCCTCAACCCAGAGCTTCGGCGCCGGTTATACCACGGGTTTCTTTGTCGTGATGAACAAGCAGAAATGGAATTCCCTGCCTCCCGATATTCAGAAGATCTTCAGGGAGGTGAACAAGGAGTGGGCGGACAAGAACGGGATTGCATGGGATGAGAACGATAAGGAGGCAAGAGATTGGATGGTAAAAATCGGCAAAAAGATCATTCCGCTTTCAGCCGAAGAGAACGCAAAAATGGCCGCACTGGTCAAACCGCTGCTTAATGAATACGTGGAGAACATGAAAAAACAGGGACTGCCGGGAAAAGAGGCGTTGGATTTCTGCCTCGCAGAACTGAAGAAGCTGGAGAAATAAAAAGTAAAAAAAAGGGAGGGGCATAGTGCCTGATAAGCACTACCCCTTCCCTGCCTGAACCTACCAGGAGGGAACACGATGGAAGGATATCTCAAGGGCATAAAAGGCATCAGCCGTTTCATGAATGCGATAGCGGCCGTTGGTCTCACATTTATCATGTTGCTCACCACACTCGATGTGATCCTGAGGCTCTTCAAGCATCCCATAGTAGGCACCTATGAATTGGTGGCCTTTACCGGAGGGGTCGTCATCGGGTTTGCCATCCCGATGACATCTTTTATGAGGGCGCATGTATATGTGGACTTTCTCGTTCAAAGATTTCCCGAAGGAAGACGCGACGTGGTCAACACATTTACCCGGTTAATCGTAATCGCATTTTTTATAATAGCCGGCGTGAACCTGTTCAAACACGGGTGGTACCTCTATTCAACGCATGAAGTCTCACCTACCCTGCAGCTCCCCTTTTACCCGGTCGTTTTTGGAATAGCCATAGCCTGCTTCCTCGAATGCTTCGTAATGGTCGCCGATATCGTGAAGATAGCAGGAGGGAAATATGAATGATGTGATAATAGGCATTGTAGCCCTATTTGTACTGCTGATGCTCTTCCTAACGGGCATTGAGCTGGGGTTCGCGATGGCAGTTATCGGGTTCATGGGGTTCTGGATGTTAAAAGGCATCGGTCCCGCATTCAACCTCATCGCCGTCGATCTCTTTGATGTTTTCACCACATACGGCTTTACGGTCATCCCCCTCTTTGTCCTCATGGGCCAGATAGCGTATAATGCCGGTATAGCGCGAAGGCTTTACGATGCATCCTATAAGTTCATCGGTCACATCCCCGGAGGTCTGGCGATGGCGACTGTCGCAGGCGCCACCTCCTTCAAGGCCATATGCGGCTCCTCCCCTGCCACGGCTGCCACGTTCTCGAGCGTGGCCGTTCCCGAGATGGACCGGTACGGCTATGCCAAAGAGCTTTCGACGGGGATCGTCGCAAGCGTCGGGACGCTCGGTATCCTCCTTCCGCCCAGCGTCACACTGATCATCTTCGGGATCATCACGGAACAATCCATAGCCAGACTGTTCATGGCGGGGATCATACCCGGATTGCTTGCGGCCTTCTTTTTTATTGTCGTTATCTATGGGTGGTGCAAGGTCAACCCCTCGATCGGCCCCAAGGGAGAAAGATCAAACTGGAGCACGAGGTTGAAATCCCTTCCCGAGGTGATGCTGGTTGTAGCCGTTTTTATCCTCCTCGTAATAGGGCTCATGAATGGTTTTTTTACGCCCACTGAAGCAGGGAGCATCGGTACCGTGGCCGTGCTCATCTTATCCGTTGCAAAAAAGGACATCGATTTTGGAGGATATATTAAATCTCTCCTGGAATCTCTCCGTACGGCATGTATGGTTCTTACGCTCATTGCAGGCTCTACGATCCTCGGCCACTTCCTGGCAGTGACGAAGATACCCATCTACGCAGCCGATTGGGTTGCGGGATTACCCATAAACCGTTATGTCGTTATGATACTTATCAGCTTCATCTATCAGATAGGGGGTTCTTTCATAGACGATCTCGCGTTCATGATCCTTGCCACCCCGATCCTCTATCCGGTAGCCCTGAAACTTGGTTTTGACCCGCTCTGGTTTGCCATGCTTGTAGGCCTTACGGTAATGATCGGCTGCGTCATTCCGCCGGTTGCCTCCAATGTCTTCGTGGTAAAGAATATCACGAAAACCCCACTGGGGGTGATCTACAAAGGGGTTGTCCCGTTCCTTGCGAGTCTCGTTGCCGTTACCATTCTGTTGTTCTTCTTCCCCGGCATGGCTACTTTTCTTCCAAATCTTTTGATGAAGTGAGAAGTAACCATGAATGCCTTATCCCTTCGTAACCGGAAGGTAAACCATAAAACAGTTAACATGATATTCTTGTTGTTATAAATATGAGTCGATGCTATTTTCTTAACGTCAACATGATTTTTGATAAAACAGGAGTTGTAACAGACGGACTATATGTAATCGGGTTCCCCTGGTCGCCCGTTTATCTCTTAGACGGCGCAAAACCTGTGCTTTTTGAGGCAGGATTCGCGTGCATGGGGAGACATTACGTAGAAACGATAAGGTCTGTTATAAAAGAAAAAAAACCGGGGATACTCTTTTTAACGCATGTCCATTGGGACCATTGCGGTGGAACGAGCTATATCAAAGAGTCTTTCCCGGGCATTAAGGTTGCGGCTTCAGAAAAGGCAACATCGATAATCAAACGGCCCAATGCGCAGAACCTTATAAAGACACTCAGCAGGGACGTGATACCCTTTGTCGTCAAATATTACGGGATTGACAGGAAAGAGCTGCTGGATGAGCCCTTCAGATCCTTCGATATCGACATGATACTTGAAGACGGCCGGACGATAGAGATTGATAAGGGCCTGACCGTCCGCGTGATCGCAACGCCGGGACATACCCGTGACCACCTGTGTTACTATATCCCGGAGAAAAGGATACTCATCGCCACCGAGGCAGCAGGCGTTCAGGACAGGATAGGCAATATTGTCCCTGAATTCCTTGTTGATTACGATATGTACATCGCCTCCATGAAGCGTTTGATGGAATTCCCCGCAGAGGTCCTCTGCCAGGGCCACCATTTCGTTTTCGTGGGGAGAGAAGAGGTCAGGGACTTTCTGACCCGGTCGCTGAGAGAGGCTGAATATTTCAAAAACCATGTCATTGAATTATTACGTTCGGAAAACGGTTCTATTGAAGATGTGATGAAAAGGATCAAGGCCGAACAATACGACTGCAATCCAGGGCCTAAACAAGCGGAAAAGGCGTACCTGCTCAACCTGAAGTCCCGCATATCACATCTTGCCGAAAGGTTCTATGGCGGATAAAAGGCAGCAGAGGGCATGGAGCGGAGAGCATAAACCCGTAAGTCGTGAGGCGTAAGTCGTAAGGGGTTTAATCGCCTAACGCCTAACGAGATCTTAACGGTATCAGTTGGAGGGGGCGACGCAAGCCCCAATAATAAAAAACCGAGGAGGTTGCAATGAATTTCTCTATGTTGTGCAGTCTCAACGCAGATAAATTCCCTATGAGAGAATTCCTCATCGAAAGACATCCTTCAAAGGCAATAAGGAGGACCATTACCTGGAGAGAGTTTAACGACCAGGCAAACAAACTCGCACAATTCATGATTAAGGAGTGCGGAATAAAAAAGGGGGACATTGTCCTCCACCTCATGATGAACAGCATCGAGTGGTACGTCACGTATATGGCGATATTGAAGGCCGGAGCCACTATAACACCCCTCAACTACCGTTTTGCAACGGGTGATATCAAGTATGCAGCCGACGTCGTGAGGTCGAAGGTCTTTATGCTGGATGATACATTTGTGCCGAAGGTTGAACCTGTTATCAACGAACTGGACTATGTCAACAGGTACGTCTGCGTGGGGGAAAACATCCCGTCAAGCATGACATCGTACAAGGAGATCATCGATAAAGGTGACCGGTCGGAGGTAACGGTTGAAACGGCAGACGACGAGATGGCAGAGCTCATGTTCACATCAGGCACAACGGGAGCGCCGAAACCTGTCTGCCATACCCACAAGAGCCTCTTTCATATCGGAATAGGCAACGGCCTGACCTTCGGCGAGGGGCATGAAAGCGTATATATAGCTCCGCATCCTTTCTACCACAGCGGCTCCCTCTTCTATTCTTTCCCCTGCTATATGGCAGCAGGAAAGGTATTGATAGCTCAGGATCTTTCGCCGCAGGGATTGATCCGGTCGATCGCAGAGGAAAAGGCCACGGGGGGATGGATAAGCGTGCCGATCTGGTCTGATATTGTCAACATGATCAAGTCCGGGGTAATGGACATCGGCGCATATGATTTCTCCAACCTGAGATATATTGCGATGGGAGCGCAACCTGTCCCCACAGTACTTTTAGAGGACAGCAAGAAGATATTCCCCGGATTAAAGATGTTCAACACATACGGGATCACCGAGGGCGGAGGCGGCTGCACCGTTGCCCTCTATGATGAAGATATTCTGAGAAAAACAGGCGCGATCGGACGGCCGGGGCCCTTCATGGAGGTAAGGGTCGTTGATGACAAAGGCCAGACACAACCGCCCGGCAAGGTCGGGGAACTGCTTCTCAAGGGCCCGCGCCTCATGAAAGAATACGCATACAATCCTGAGATGACGGCCCGGACAATTACCGACGGATGGCTCCATACAGGCGATCTTGCATATACCGACGAAGATGGGTACCTCTTCTTTGCCGACAGGTCAAAAGACCTTATTATCAGGGGTGGGGAGAACATATTCCCCGCCGAGATAGAGGATATTTTGCGTAAAAACCCGAAGATTCAGGATGTCGCGGTCATCGGGTACCCGCATCCGAGATTCGTGGAGATCGCCATGGCAGTCATCCAGTTGAAGCAGGGAGAGATCATGGAAGAGGAGGAGGTTATCGGGTTCTGTAAAGAGAAGGGACTTGCAAAATATAAATGGCCTGAAAAGATAATATATGCAGCAGTCCCGCGGAATCCGGCAGGGAAGATAGAGAAGCCGAAACTAAGGGAGTTGTATGTAAAACCAGCGAAAGAAGCGGTGGGAACGTAACACATCAGATGGGAATCCTGGTTTCTTTAAGACCGCTGTCCTGCCCTCTGTTTTTTGTCTGTTTTAAACTGAGAATTCCCAAAAAAACTGTTGCTATATACACAATAAATAAGTTAAATTTACGGCATGTGAATTTTTTAATTTTCAATAAATCAGGAGGTTAGTATGGCTATAAAGAAGATCGGGGTTTTGGGCGCCGGTACCATGGGCAACGGGATTGCACAGGTAGCTGCACAGGCCGGCTACGATGTCGTGATGAGGGATATTGAGGACAGGTTTGTTGAAGGCGGTATAAAGAATATCGACAAATTCCTCTCAAAATCCGTTGAAAAAGGAAAGATGAAGGCAGAAGATAAGAGCGCCATCATGGGGAGGATCAAAGGCACCACAAAGATGGAAGACATGAAGGACGTGGATTTCGTCGTTGAGGTCGTCCTTGAGGTAATGGACATAAAGAAAAAGGTCTTTGCAGAACTGGACGAGATCACAAGGAAAGACGTGATCCTCGCATCGAATACCTCCTCCATGTCCCTTACGGAGATTGCTACAGCCACAAAAAGGCCTGACAAGGTCGTTGGCATGCACTTCTTCAACCCCGTTCCGTTGATGAAACTCGTTGAGGTTATCAGGGGCATGAAGACAAACGACGAAACCGTTGCCACAACGATCGACCTTACCAGAAAACTTGGTAAAGAACCCGTTGAAGTGCGCGTGGACATCCCCGGATTCCTCGTCAACAGGCTGATGGTCCCCCATCTCCTCGAGGCCATTAAACTCTATGAACAGGGCGTCGCCTCCATAGAAGACATCGATAAGGCAGCGAAGCTCGGGTTGAACTATCCCATGGGTCCTTTCGAGCTGATGGACCTCACGGGTCTCGATATCAACGTCCATGTGGCGCAGTACTTTTATGACAATCTGCCGAAAGAGTCGAAATGGGATCCGCCGTTTACACTCAGGAATCTCGTGAAGGCAGGCATCCTGGGAAGAAAATCAGGCAAAGGCTGGTACGATTATTCAAAATAACACCAGACGCAAGGAGGCTTGTATGGCCTACGAGACTTTGATCGTTGAAAAAGAAGCACCCATAGGGATCATCAAACTGAACAGACCCCCTGTGAACCCGTTGAGCGTACAACTCTATCACGAACTTTACGATGCCGTCTGCGAATTTGAAAAGGACGACGAGATCGGCGCGATCATCATCACGGGGAATGGCGATAAGGCCTTTGCGGCCGGTCTTGACATTAAGGATGTCATGGGAAAATCTGCCGTAGAGACGCTCGACTTCCTCTGGACAGCCCCACGGAAAACCTTTGATAAACTGACAGGTATCGGGAAACCCACGATCGCAGCGGTTTTCGGGCTTGCGCTCGGCGGCGGATGCGAGGTCGCCCTTTGCTGTGACCTTAGGATCGCCTCTGAGGATACCGTTATCGGCCTGCCGGAGATCGGCCTCGGCATCATGCCGGGGTCAGGTGCGACACAACGCCTGCCGAGGCTTATAGGGGTTGCAAAGGCAAAGGAGATGATCTTCACGGGCGACAACATAAACGCCGCAGAGGCATACCGGGTCGGCCTCGTGAACAAGGTTGTGCCAAAAGACAAGTTGATGGAAGAAGCAAAGGCACTGGCAAAAAAGCTGGCATCAAAACCAAAGGCGGCCTTCGCCCTCATCAAGAGGTGTATCGACGACGGGCTCAATATGGACCTTGCGTCGGGCCTTACGATGGAGATGGATTCCTTTTCCATAGCATTCACCTCTGAAGACGGAAGAGAAGGGATAAACGCCTTCGTTGAGAAGAGAAAACCCAATTATAAGGGTAAGTAGAAGACAAGGTCTTTGGCGTTCAGTGACAAGTGATCGGCCTGCATGTAAAGGACCAACGATACGGTAAAGCTGATACCTTATAACTGAAGCTGATAGCTGAATTCAATTTCTAAGGAGGATTGTATGGCAAGAAATGCAGTAATATTGGCCGGCGGCCAATGCAAATGGGGAGTTCGGGAAGCTCACTTAGTTGACCTTTTCCAGGAAGCGGCCAAGGCGTGCTTCAATGATATCCCTACCTTAAAACCAAAAGACGTAGACGGGCTGATCGTTGCTTCATCGTACGCCGGAAGGTGTTCATTCCAGGTAAACACTGCGCCGGTTATTGCTGAAAGGGTTGGCGTAAAACCCACCTCAATCTGCACGCGGTGCGATACCCTATGCGCCGGCGGATCTACAGGGATAATCCTGGCGACAGGTCTGGTGCAGGCCGGTGCGGCTGACATCGTAATGGTCGCGGGCGGTGAGAAGTTATACACACCGCAGAAATGGGAGGTCTTCTACAGCGAGCTTGCTTCCGTTGACCATGACTGGGACGGCGTCCATGGCATGGGACTTCCGCCTCCATTCTTCGCATTGACGGCACAGGAGCACATGATGCATTACGGATCGACAAAGGAACAGTTGGCCGCTGTCTCAGTGGCAAACTACAACTATGCTGCAACAAACCCTGTTGCCCAGATGCAGAAGAACCTGACGCTGGAAGAGGCAATGAACGCCCCTGTCGTCGTGCCTCCCCTCACGCTCTATGATTGCTGCCCTATCACGGATGGCGCGGCAGTATGCATCATCACAACGGATGAGATTGCCAGGAAGTTTACCGACAGGCCTCTCGTGTACATCAGGGGCACTGCCCAGGTATGTCTGAACAGCGTATCGGCAAACTTCCCCGGTGCACACCTTGCAGACTGGATGCATACAAAGATGGCGGGGGAAAAGGCATACGCAAGGGCGAAGGTCGGGCCAGGTGATATAAAGGTCGCCCAGACACATGACTGCTTCTCGATCTCGGAAGTCATCGAGGTCGAAGAACTCGGTTTCTGCAAGAAAGGTGAAGGTGGAGATTTCTGCGGTTCCAAGCAGATAGAGATCGGCGGAAAGGTCCCCGTCAATACAGACGGCGGGTTGCTGGCATGCGGGCACCCATTCGGGGCAACGGGCATCAGGCAGGGCATCGAGGTCATGAAACAGCTCCAGGGCAGGGCCCGTCACCAGGTAAAGGATGCGGATATTGCCCTCACCCACAACCTGAGCGGGGCTAACGCTGAGCACACCATCTTAATCTATGGAAGAGAACCAGTAAAATAAGGAGGAAAACATGGCTGTTCTGGGAATCCCAATACTTGAAGATCTTTATCCATCAACAATGGATATGTGGCCTCTCGAGGCAAAAGAGTTTAACAGAAACTGGCAGTTTTATGAGAACCTGAAACAGGGGAGATTGACGACGACAAAATGCAAGGGCTGCGGTCTCGTTTCATATCCTCCCAGGGTAATATGCCCGGAATGCTACTCCGAAGACCTTGAATACGTAGATCTGCCGAAAAAGGGCAAGGTCATTGTCTTTTCGGAAGAAGTGAAAGGCGTTCCGCTCGGATTTCAGTCTCCGCTCATCCATGCGGTGATCGATCTCGGCGTCGATCCTGCGAGAAGGGTGTTGAGCCGCATCGTCAATTGCGCGGCAGGAACATTGAAGCGTGGTGATGAAGTCCAGCTCGCAGTATTTGAAGTCCCCGCACTGCCCATAGACAAGGGTAAACTGGGGACCGTCATGTCGGAGAGGGTCTTTTTTGCCTTTGAACCGGTAAAGAAGTAAGACGGACAAACGACAGAAAACGATTGGGTATACAAAAAGTGGAGCGGCAAACCCGCTCCACTTTTTTAATCCTGCCCTTAAAAATGCATCCCTATATTCACAATGTTTGCATTGACCGACCTGTTCGGTCTTTCAGTACCGCCGTTTGAATAATGGCGGAACCTGTTCTCTATAAAATAATTATTCCAGCGGTAACCGACGCCTCCCTGCAGGATAAATAAAAAGTGCGTTCCCTGTTCCTCAAACGCGATAGTCGTGTATGCTGCCCCTGTCCCTAACGTAGCAAAAAAACTCTTCCTGTAGTCTTCAGCGAAATAGTACTTGAAGGACATCGTCATTCCGGCATCAAGCCCGCTCTGGGGATCATTGACGTATGCGGCAAAAGGCTCCACAAGAAGACAAAAGTTTTTGACCAGTGTCTTTTCCCGGGCGTAGGCAACCTGATAAAAATAGTAATACCTGCCGTCTCCGCGCAGTTTGCCGAACTTCGGGTCCCGATTAAATATCCCGAACCCAAAACCTGTAGTAACCGCGTTGTCGTCCCCGGCACAATACAAAGGGCTGAACGTGCATACAACCACTACAATTACGGTGAAAATCCCTTTTCTCATAGACACCCCCGACGCATCATAGAGAATTAACTTGATAATATCTCTTTAACATATTTATAAAATATTGTAAAATCATTTGAGCATGAAAAAAATCATCCTTTTTGTCCTTTTCGTACTCTCCTTATTCCTCCCTGGCCCTGCCTACAGCAAAGACTATGTGGTCAAAAAGGTCATCGACGGCGATACGATACAGCTCGATACAGGCGAAACCGTGAAATATCTGGGCATCGAGGCCCCGCAACTGAATACAAAAGACGGTAGTACGGAGTTTTATGCAAAAGAGGCGTTGAAATACAATAAAAGGCTTGTCTTCCTGAAAAAGGTCCGCCTTGAATTCGACCACGACAAAAAAGACCCGCAGGGGCGATTGCTCGCCTATGTCTATGTCAAGAACCTCTTCGTCAACGCAGAACTCGTAAAGCTCGGCTATGCAAGGGCATCCGTCAGGCCGCCGAATATAAAACACCAGAAGATGCTTACAGACCTTGAAAGAAAGGCCGCAGAGGGAGAAAAGGGACTCTGGCAGGAAAAGAAAAAGGATACGGAATCCTATTATGTCGGCAATAAACGCACCTACACGCTCCACAGACCATCCTGCAAGTATGTGAGCAAGATCCCGGAAAAAGATAAAATAATCTTCAGAAATCGTGCAGACGCATTAAAAATCGGGTATACTCCTGATAAATACTGTAAACCATGACAGAAGAATATATAAAATACTGGGGATTGGAGCAGCACCCGTTCATCCTTGCACCTGACGGCAGGATGATGTGTGTAACGGGCCAGTACTTTGAATGCCTCGAAAGACTAAAATACGCGATCAACACGAATAAGGGCGGCGTTCTCATCGTATCCGAAGAGGCCGGGCTCGGTAAGACCACGACGATCTTCCGTCTCATCGATGACATGAGGGAGCAATACGGCGATTCCTTCAAGTTTGCCTATATCGACCATCCAACCCTGACCCCTTCTCAGATAATCGCCTATATAACCGGATCCATCAAGGACTTTAAATCAAGCGAAAAAAATCCCAGCAACCTCACAATTGATTTCTTAGACAACCGGATGCACATCGTTTCGGACCTCCAGCAGGATGGAGATAAACTGAAAAACCTTTTGATTTTAAGGGACGCCCTGACAGAGATCAAGGAACGGGGCGGCAAGAGTATTATCGTTATCGATGAAGGACAGATGTTGTGCGGGGCAGAAGAGACCCTCCAGGAATTGAGGATGCTCATCAACCTTACACACAACAACGAATACCTTCATACCTTTATCCTCTCAGGACAAAAGGCCCTCTGGGAAACCATAAAGAATATGCCGGAATTCTGGCAGAGACTGCCTGTCAGGTACTACTTTACGCCGTTGCGGTTCGAGGAAACGCGGGAGCTTGTACGGTACCGGTTAAACAAGGCAGGTCTCGACGTGGCACGGGAGATATTTACCGATGATGCGCTGGAGATCATCCACAAGTACTCGAAAGGTCTGCCAAGGACAATCATTGCGCTTGCCGACCTTGCCCTGCTCGCCGGATATACGGACCGTACCCGGAAGATAACCTTCAAGGAGGTATCGAAGGCGATCAACGCCATGACCGGGAGGGGCGATACCCTTCCCTATCTCGACGTCGAGAGAAAAGAGAGCGGTAGAGAGTCTTCTTCAAAGGCACCCGTACAATCTACGAAAAAGGTTGAAACCGACAAGAAACACGTTGAATACGTTGCCCACGATTTCCGCGATGACCAGGACGCAGACGATCAGGGTATAACCTTCTCAAAACCATTTTTAATCTCACTCATTGTGATCTTCTCCCTGTTTTTCGGCGGTCTTGGTTTCCATCTCCTCACGCCTTCAAAGCCGCCGGAAACGGTGGTTATCCTCAAAAGGGAGGCAAGCCCCCAGAAGCCCCAAACACAGGAAGACCTGCAGCAATCGGAGAGCCCTGCAGAAAAACCCGCATCGCCACAGCAGGCTGCAACGACAAAACAAGAGATTGCAGAACCTAAGACAGAAACAAAAGAGGCAAAGTCCGAGAGATACGCCATCGTCAATAAGGATGCGGCAAATGTAAGGAACGCACCTTATCTTCAGTCCCAGCGGATCGGCATGATCTTCCGCGGGGAATCACTCAACATCATCGAAGAGAGGACCGACGGAACCGGGACAAAGTGGTATAAGGTGCTCCTCTACGGGAACCGGGAAGGCTGGATCTCCAGCGCTGTCGTGGTAGTATCGTCAAAGGCAGTCGATAGTCGATAGTATATAAGTATATAGCGAACTGCAAAAACACCCTCTAAGGCTCTTTGCGAAATACGATATACAGTTTTACCCATGAGCCGTCAGTTATGAGCGCAGTATTCTCTTATCCCCTACCCTGATCGTCAGCTTTATCTCATCGAGATATTCAAG
Organism: Syntrophorhabdus sp. PtaU1.Bin058; assembly: GCA_002067975.1. Lineage (GTDB taxonomy): Bacteria > Desulfobacterota > Syntrophorhabdia > Syntrophorhabdales > Syntrophorhabdaceae > UBA5609. The sequence continues at coordinate 14,668 of MVRS01000231.1, read as the reverse complement.
GAGAGGGATCATGTATTTCCTGGAAAGTTCGAGGCTGGATTTGAAATCCGAAGGCGTCATCTCTTTCTTCTGTGTCAGGTAGGCAGCAACCATCCTTTTCAGGTCTTCAATAACGTCACGGTGAAAATACATATCGCCTTTTATCTTGATCGCCTTGCCGTCGAAGACAAGACCTTCGAGGATATCCTTGAGGTGCCGTTCGTCTTTCTTAACCTCTGCTGAAAATTCTTTAAGGCCCGGCGGGGTAAAGCCGTATTGATACAATCTTTTCAGCACCACCTCTTTAAAGTGTTCAACCCCTTCGTTACGGGCGTCTCTCATGCCTTTTGCAATGACCTTATCCTTCTCCGTTACGACAACCCCTTCCCGTATACACTCTTCAAGGGCTGCCAGGAACACCTGGGGGTCTACCTGCGGAAGTCTCATCCTCAGCTCTTCCCTTGATATACCGACCTTCAGAGGGTTTTTAGCATAATAATCTTTGATCAGCCCGAGTAAGGCCTTTTTATATTCTGTGAATTTTTCAGAATGGACAATGACCCTGCCGATGGTCCGCACCTTTTCTCTTTCATGCAGGGCCTGTATGATATGATCTGTCCTTTTTTCTTCTTTACCGAGCAGTATTGAAAGCAGTTCTTTCTTTAAACCGCCATGGCCCGCCTTCAGGAGATGATATTCTGCCTTGTCGGTATCGCTGCCGTGCATAAGAAGGGCATAAATACTGCTCAGACCTTCTGTCTTTCTTTTGTGTCTCCCGGGCAGGATATCGAGAACCTTCCCGCCTCCGATAGTCTGTATCGTATAAGGACCTCTCAGAACATAGCCGTCTCCTGGCAGCACGACGATCGGACGGGGGAACACGAACTGTACGTAATGCTCCTCCCCGGGCTCTATGGCGTCACCGTCGAGAAGCACAAGACGCGCCTCCTCCTGAGTCGTCGCTACGTGGAATCTCAGGATGCTGTTGTTCTTTATCGGCTTGAGAGGCAATGATAGATATTTCAACGTGGCATCGATCCTCTGCGAAAGGAACAGCGTACCGGGTCTCCCTATTATGACACCCCTTTCGATATCATGTTTCTCTATCCCCTGGATATTCAAAGCAACCCTCTGGCCCGCGATCGCCTCGCCGACGTCTTCGTGATATGCCTGGATATTCCTCACCCGTGTCAGTTTCCCCAGTGGATATATCTCGATCTCATCACCCGTCTTAAGGAGACCGGAGATGCACGTTCCCGTGACGATCGTACCGAACCCCTTCAGCGTGAAAACCCTGTCAACGGGCAACCTGAATATCCCCTCCTTCGATCTCTCGTCGATCTCCCTCGCAGCGTCTTCAATCAGACCTCTTAAGAGCGGAACGTTTTCACCGGTGGCGGATGAAACGGGTATAACCGGCGATCCTTCGAGAGACCTCCCGGCAAGGAAGTCTTTGATATCCTCCCTGACAAGCTCGACCATGTCGCTGTCCACGAGGTCTGTTTTCGTAATCGCAACGATACCCCTTTTTAATCCAAGGAGTTCGCAGATATCCAGGTGCTCCCTCGTCTGGGGCATAACGCCTTCATCTGCGGCAACGACAAGCAGGACCATGTCGATACCCCATGCCCCGGCGACCATGTGCCTCACGAACTTCTCATGACCCGGCACATCGACGATGCCCACGAGGATATCTTCCCCGAACCTGTAATGGGCAAAACCGAGTTCGGTCGTGATGCCCCGTTCTTTTTCTTCCTTGAGACGGTCGCAGTCGATCCCGGTGATTGCCTTTATAAGTGTCGTTTTCCCGTGGTCTATGTGCCCCGCTGTTCCGATAACGATCTGTTTCATGGCAGTCCCTAACTATACAATATTTTGCAGGCCTACTCAACGGAGTTCGCAACTCACGGCCCACAAGAGGCAGTATATCGTAGTTCGTATATCGTATATCGAGAGCGCAAAGAAGAACGTTCGGCGTAATGCGTCAGGCAAGGCCCCTACGGGGCAGTTGAGAGTTCGGAGTTCGGAGTAAAAACCGGATAAAAAAACGGCACTAACCGGGTTATCCCTTTTCTGCTCTTCTTACCCTCTGCTCTTCTGATTTTCATCGTCCCTCGTCCTGGCGAAGCGGACGTCCCTCGTCCTTCGGTCCTTTCCCCCTAACCCTCCTCTGCCCTTCTGTTTCCTTTATGACTTACGTTTTTTACACTGACGGCTGTGTGCTGACGGCTATCGACTATTCACCGGTTTATTTCTTGCTATCTACTATCTACTATATACTATATACTGCCTTTCATATTGACTTGCGGTATACTTTATGTTTTAAAAACCTATGGATAAAATTCCAACCGTCTACAGCAGGGATTTTCTTATCGACTATCCCACTGTGGATTGCGAATGTCCCGACCGGGTCGACAGGATATATTCCCATATCAAAAATATCGCCGATTTCACAGAACCCGAATTGTGCGATGTATCAGACCTCATGCTCTGTCATAGCGAACGGCTCATCAATCTGGTGCAAAAGGATCCCGTCATTTACCGCACGGCCTGCAAATCCGCCGGAGGTGCCGTAAAGGCGGCCGAGCTGGCCCTTCAGGGGCCGTCATTCGCCCTGATCAGGCCTCCGGGCCACCATGCGGGACACGATTTCAACGGCGGCTTCTGCTTCTTCAACAACATGGCGATAGCGATCAAAAGTCTCATTGCACGGGGACTCATCAAAAACGCCCTCATCATAGATATAGACCTCCACTACGGCAACGGTACACATGACATCGTGCGCGGGGACAGCAACATTACCTTCGTCAATATCGACTCTGCCTCAAGGGAAGATTTTTTCAACGACATCGGGGCGGCGCTGAAAGACGCGCAATCCTTCGACATGCTCTGCTGCTCGGCTGGTTTCGATACCTATATACGGGACTGGGGCGGGCTGCTCTTTACCGAAGATTACAGGAAGGCGGCCCATATGCTCGCGTCGTCGAACCCGCACTTCTTTACGATCCTTGAAGGCGGCTACTATATCCCCGACCTCGGCATCAATGTCCACGCATACCTGAAGGGCATCCTGGAAGCTTGTTCATAGCCTCTGTCATAGCATTTATCCTCGGCATCTACATTGAAGCCCTCTATGCCTTTCCCCTGAAGCCGGCAGCTATCCTTTTGGCAATCCTTATCTTCTCCGCCGGCGCCCTGTTAAGGAAAAAACACCAGGCAGCCGTACCGTGCATAGTTATCGCCTTTATGCTTATCGGTGCGTTGAGGATCGGGATCGTCGGGTTTTATCATCCGCCTGTCGATATCGGCGACGACGAGGCGATATATGAAGGACTGGTCGTTGAGGCGTCGCCCGATATCAAGATCGTCAGGGTCTCAAAACCATCTGCCCTGGCCCGGATAAGGGCAGTCTACAGGACACGGGAAGATATCGGCATCAACGACAGGGTAAGGATCTTCGGACGCCTGAAAGAACTCACCCCGGCTTACAACAATCCTCACATCACATCATGGAAATGGCTGAAAAGGCTTGAGGGCACATCATACGAGATACGGGGTGTCACCACCTCCGTGACAAAAGGGGACAACTATATCGAGGCATGGAGGGACAGGCTCAGGGAGAAGATAGACAATTCACGCTCAAAGTATACGGGGATCATCAAGGCACTGACCATCGGAGACACAACCGGCGTTGGCGAACCCGTAAAGACCCTGTTCCTCAGGACAGGCACGTCCCATATACTTGCCATATCCGGTGCGCATATAGGCATCGTCACTGCCTTCTTCTTTTTCCTCGCAAGGATATTCTTCCGGATATCCCCTGTCCTGAGATACAGGGGCGACGATATAAGGTTTGCCGCCCTGCTTTCCATCCCCTTCGCATTCCTGTTCATGGTCACGGCAGGTTCCGGCATACCCACAATACGGGCCGTAATCATGATAACGGTCTACATGCTCTCCCTCTACTTTGAGCGGGGCAGGAGCATTCTTAATACCGTGGCCCTCAGCGCGCTCATCATACTGCTTATCTACCCGCATTCCATCTTCATGCCCACGTTTCAACTCACATTTGTCAGCGTGTCCTTCATCATACTCTTCACCGTAAAACTCTATCCAAAGATCATATTGGAAAACAGGGTAATAAAATGGCTTCTCTCTTCAATACTCATTACCCTCTCGGCAATGATCGGAGCACTCCCTGTTGTGATCTATCATTTCTACGGGGTCAACCCGCTGTCGTTTATCCATAACCTTATCTCGGTCCCCCTGATGTGCATGCTGGCATTGCCGCTCAGCCTTGCCGGCATCCTGCTGCCCTTCGGCGAATACCTTTTGCGGCTTTCAGGCGAGTTGATCAACTTCAATACCGGGATACTGCAGCACCTCGACTTCGGCTACATCTATCCGGTAGTCCGACCCAACCTCTTTGAAACGATCCTGTATTTTACGCTCATCCTCTCCCTCCTGTTCATCAGAAAGAGATACGTGAAGACAGCGCTGATCTGCCTTCTCCTGCCGCTTACCGTAATATATTCTATGTTTGCATATGACCAGCGGTTCCTGAACAGGCACCTCTGTTTCAACGTCATCGACGTCGGACTGGGTGAAAGCATCCTCATTGAGGCGCCGGGAGGCATGAGGATGCTTATCGACGGGGGCGGCTCTTATAAAGATGAATACGATACGGGAAGATCGGTCCTCACGCCTATCCTCCTTGCCAGAAAGATCAGGACCATCGATTACGTGATCAATACCCACCCGCACGGGGACCATGTCGGCGGCCTCTTCTATATCATGAAGAATTTTATTGTACGCCACTTCGTCATCGGCAAATACTTTGTCAATGAAGAAAAGTTCCTCGACATCATGAACGTTGCAAGGACAAAAGGTATACCTGTCGGGCGATGGGAGGCGGGCGACCACTTCGCGTTTAACGGCATGGACGTCGATGTCCTCAACCCCGACCGCGCTACTACTATTGAAAACCCCAATAACGCGTCCATCGTCCTGAGGGTCCTTTACGGAAAAACAAGTTTCCTTCTCACCGGCGACATTGAATCGGAGGTGGAACAGAAGTTGATTCTGTCAGGCCTCGTCTCAAAGACAGACGTTCTCAAGGTGCCTCACCACGGCAGTAAATATTCCAGCAGCGACTATTTCCTCCATGCCGTTAAGCCGGATCTGGCGCTTATGAGCGTGGGACGCGGCATCAAAGGACTGCCAGGCGAGGAAGCCCTGGAACGGTACAAAAGACTGTCGATCCCCCTGCTGCGGACCGACAAGAACGGGCTCATCAGGGTATGTTCGGACGGGGAGAAGATATACTGTCATACAACAGTAGATAGCATTAAAGGCAGTCGATAGTCGATAGTGAATAGTGAATAGTAAGAAACAAAAGAAGCAATCCCCTTGAAAAGTTTATCTCTCTGTTCTCGGCTCCCTGTTCTTTGCCGTCTTTCTCCCCTTACGACTTACAGGTTTATGCTTCTCACTATCTACTATCTACTATCGACTATCGACTGCCTTTATACTATCGACTGCCTTCTCCGGCTATATATTCATAAAGGACGCCGTATCTCACTCCCTTTGCGCTGACAACGCATTCGGCGACATGATGGAACGCCATCATCTCCCGCAGGAAAACGATCCCCTGTACGATGATGTCCTCTCTTCCCTTCTCCATTCCCTTTACCGCCCTCCTCTCTGCGACGTTCATCTTTTGCAGCATATCGACGGCATCGCATATTGCCCCGTAGGGGATGTGAAGACCGTGGATCCTGTCTTTATCAAAATATTCACACTCACCGATAATGCTCGCAAGCGTCGCGACCGTTCCGCCGGTCCCGACGAAAACATCAGAACAACCGATGAACCGCCTGTCGAAGAGTTGCCTTACATATGCCACCATGGCCTCCATCTCGCTCCCTGCGGGCGGATCGTTCCTGACAAACATCTCCGTCAGCTTCACGGAGCCTGCAGGCAGCGACAGGAAATCCTGAAAGGCCTCCCGGTCTCCTGCAATGATCTCCGTACTGCCCCCGCCGATGTCAACGATCATAAAGCGTTCCCCTTCAACGATCCTGTCGTTTTTCACCGAGAGATACGTATAGTACGCCTCATCGCGCTCGCTTATGATACGGACCCGGATCCCGAGGCGATCCCGGATAAGGTCTGAAAACTCATTGCCGTTTCCTGCCTCCCTCAATGCGCTCGTGCCCACGCAGGATACGTATTCCACCCCGTGGGCAGCTATCATACCGGCATATTCCTGCATGACCTGTAACCCCCTGTTCATCGCATCCTGTGATATATACCCTGTCTCCTTCAAGCCCTCTCCCAGCCTGACCGTCGTAGCGACATCAGCGATCTCCTGCATGTTCTCTGTCTCGACGATCAAAAGCAGGATCGTGTTCGTTCCCACATCAATAGAGGCACATTTCATTTGACAACCTTACAAAAAACTACTTATGATAGCTTGCATGCATACCTTCTCTCTTGTTAATATCAGCGGACTTCTGGCCCTGGCATCGGGTTTCCTCTCCTTTTTCAGCCCCTGCATCCTGCCGCTGATCCCGTCCTATCTGATCTTTATAAGCGGCATTACCTTTGATAATTATAATGAACTGAAGACAAAAAGACACAGGAAAATTGTGCTGATCCATTCCTTTGCATTCATACTGGGGTTTTCCTTTGTATTCGTCTCCCTGGGCATATCGTCCTCGATCCTCGGCAACTTCCTCGCGGATTATCAGGAATACATCATAAAGATCGGGGGCGTCTTCCTCATTGCCATGGGTATGTTCTATCTGAATATCCTGAAGATCCCGGCCCTCAACCAGGAGAAACTGATCCGGTTCGAAAAAAAACCTCTCGGCGTCTTCGGCTCTTTTATCATCGGGGCGACATTCTCTCTTGGATGGACACCCTGCGTGGGCCCGGCCCTTTCATCGATCCTCATTATTGCGTCGACGACCAGAAGGATATCGCAAGGCATCTACCTCCTCGGACTCTATTCCCTTGGTCTTGCCGTCCCTTTCATCCTCTCTGCGCTTCTCTTTGACAAGCTCTTCTATTTTTTAAAACGATACGGTTTTGTAACGCGGTATTCCACGATAGTCATGGGGGTCCTGCTTCTGGCCATGGGTCTATTGCTCGTCACTTCGTACTATACCACATTGGCCCTCAGGCTCGGACAGTTTTTGTCGTTCTGAAATGTGCCACCGTCAACTGACGGTATATCGTATTTCGTATGTCACGACTTCTCCTTACACCTCTGACGTTGAACGCTTGGCAGCGAATGCCATGTTGAGAATCTTCGATATACGATATACTATATACGATCTACTATGATCTAAAAATCGAACTGTTTGAATTCGGTCTTGAATCTGTCCTTGAATTTCTTCAGGACCCTGTTCTCTATCTGCCGGGCACGTTCCCTGGAGATACGGAATTTGGTGCCTATCTCCTGCAGTGTCAAAGGCTCCTCCGAGAGTATCCTGTTTTCAAAGATAAAGAGTTCCTTCTCGTTCAGGGTCTTCTTGAATTCTGCCACCTTTGCAGTAACGATCTCGCTTTTTTCCTTATCGGCAACAACCTCCTCGACATTTTCATCGGTCTTTATCATATCCATGATCGTGTCATCGCTCTCATCGTGCAAAGGAGACCCGAGGGATACGTCGGCATATGCCAGGCGTTTCTGCATATCCTCGATCTCACCCTCTTTCACGTCAAGGGTGCTTGCCAGAAGCTGCGGTGCAGGAAACACGCCGAGCGCTTCGAGTTTTTGTTTCTCCTTGTTCAGCCTGTAAAACAGCTTCCTCTGGCTCTGCGTTGTTCCGATCTTTACAAGACTCCAGGAGTCCATAATATATTTAAGAATGTAGGCCCTGATCCAGAAAGAGGCGTAGGTGGAAAATTTAGTCCCCTTATAGGGATTATATTTCTTTACCGCGTGGAGAAGCCCGACGTTACCTTCCTGGATGAGATCAAGGATATTGAGATAGGTGCTGTAATACTCAAGGGATATCTTCACGACAAGCCGCAGGTTTGAAATGACGAGCCGCTGCGCAGCATTCCTGTCTTTGTTTTCATAGATCTTCTTTGCGATCTCGAACTCTTCTTCCCTCGAGAGGACGGGATATTTTGACAATTCCGAGAGGTATCGTTTGAGGGGATCGAATTGCGCGGGAAGAGCGCCTTCCTCTTCCCCCTTCTTTCCCAGGTTTTCCTGTGCATCAAGTAAAATGTCTTCCATGAAAAACTACCGTGTTCTCCGTACTGCGATAAGCTCGGCCACAATGCTCACCGCTATCTCCTGGGGAGTTTCGGCGTGGATACTGAGACCTATGGGCGAATGGACGTTTGCTATGGCTTCCTCGTCAAAACCGCTTTGCCGCATATGGTCTAATATGATCCTGACCTTTCTCCGACTCCCTATCATGCCTACGTACTTCGTTTTTTTCTTCAGGGCCTCTTCCAGAACGTCTGCGTCATACTGATGTCCCCTCGTAACTATTGCCACGTATTCCTTTCCGGTGAAATCAAGACGATCCATCACTTTATGAAAATCGTCGACAATGATCTCTGCGGCGTCGGGGAAGCGCTCCCTGTTTGCGAATTCCTTCCTGTCGTCGATGACGACGACGTGAAAATCGACGGTCTTCGCAATGCAGGCGAGAAACTGCGATATATGGCCTGCCCCGAAGACATAGAGCACTGATAACGACTGAAGAGGTTCAATGATCATTCCACCCGATACGTAGTAAGGCCTTTTCTCATGTAAATAGTTGAGCAGTTCCCCTGTCTCTTTCTCCGGGAGCGTATCTCCCGTTACGGAAAGATCTTCTTCGATAAATGTCTTTGAAAAGACATTGTCGCCGAATTTTGTAACGACAACACCCCGTGCATCCTGCTGCAGCATCTCTCCGATCCTTTTATACACTCCTTTATATTTCTGCAGGACAGGCTCCAGGAGGATATCGACGTTTCCGCCGCAGAGCATTCCGTCATCGGCTACCGCCTTGGAATCCATCCTTACGCTGAGTATCTTCAGTTCGCCCTTGTGCATGATATTCATGGCTTCCCTGCATGCATCGCCCTCAAGCCTGCCGCCGCCCACGGTGCCGAAACATTTTCCATCTTCCCCCACCAGCATCTTTGCCCCGACATCTCTTGGTGCAGAACCATCCCTGTAGATAACCGTTGCAAGGATACCGATCCTGCCCTCCGTAAGATACTGCTCTATGGTCTCATAGATATTCATCATCAAAGCTCCTGTAAATCCGTAAGTCGGAAGGCGTAAGGGATAAGGGGCTAATCGCCTGACGCCTCAAGCCTGACGGTTTTTTATCGATTAACGTTATACGCGTGCATTATCCCTTCCAGCACGCCGCCGCCGATCGCCCTTGCCTTTTCGGTAATCGTGTGGCACCATTCCTTTTTCCCCCGCGGGTCAATATCTCCTATCTTCTCTTTGGCCGGTACCTTGACCTCGCGGATCAGTCCCCTGAGGACGCCATCAAAAGGCGCCTCCACAGGGGTCTTGTTCACGTAAGCCACGATGTCCCCCTTTTTTACACGATCACCAATCTTCCTGCCGGCATGTTTTATTGTTCCCGCATGCGGCGACCGCAACACTCGTTCGGTTGTATATCCCATGACAACCCCGGGGATCCCCGTGTGGGCCTCCGTTGACCCTTTATGGATAACACGCCCGAGGTCATGCCCCCTGTTGCTTTCAACAACTAAGTGTACATTAACGGGAGCGATAAAACCCGGCCCCACCCCGATTACAAGGGGTGCTTCATTCTTTTCAGTCCCCAGGTTTTTCTTTGCCATGATAGCATCGACGACCACATCAGGCTTCAGGGCGGCAATTGCCTTCCATTTCGGATCTACGAGAACGGCGATCCGTCTCTTCTTCCAGGCACGCCCGACGTCTTTGGCCGTATCGACCAGTTCCGCCGTGACGCCCTCCACCTTTGCCCTTCCTCCGTAAATTGCCTCGGAAAACGCGACTGTCCTCCTTACCGCGATAGGCCGTGCGATCTCTGTCATTACTATCTTTGTTATATTTGCCATAAAGAGCCTGTGGGCAACACCTGTCGCCATCTCGCCCGCACCCTTTATCAACACCGTCAGATCCGTAATATTATTCAATTTCATTCTCCGTACATTTCAAATTTCAAATCTCAAATTTCAAATCCATCACGGTCCTTTCCCGAAGAAACAGGTCGGATAATGGCAGACACTGCATTGCAGGCACAATCCTCCGTAAGAGAGTTTTACCATATCCTTTTTATGCATCTTCTCGCCGGCCATGATCCTTGTGAGTATAATATCCATAACGGTATACCTATTATAGTAAATACATGCCGGGGCGCCGAGGATATACTTCCCTTTCAGACGTGCAACAAGAAACATTGCCCCCGGGAAAACGGGCGTCCCGTAAAACAGGACCTCTGCCCCGGTTGCCTCTATGCCTTCCTTCGTCACATCGTCGGGATCGACGGAAAGACCGGCGGTGGTCATAACGATATCGGCTCCCATATCAAGCTGCGCCTTAATAGCATCCCTTATCATCGATATATCGTCAGGCACGATCTTTTTGTCCACCACCGTCAGGCCGTAACCCTTTATTTTCTTCTCAACGATGTGGGAGCCGTCAGGTACCCTTTCGCTGTAGACCTCGGTCCCTGTGATTACAAGGCCTACCTTCAGTTGCCTGAAAGGGCTTATCCTTATAATGCCCTGTTCTCCCACCCGTTCAACCTTTTTCAGTTCACGTTCTTTTATGTAGAGCGGGATGATCCTTGTTGCCGCAACGACATCACCCGGCTTGACGGGGTGTCTGTTCGGCACCGTGCTCAGGAGGACGTCCTTGATCTTGTTCATCTCATAGAGGTACCGGTCGTTGACGTAAAAGAGTCCGTTCACCTTGCTCACAATGCTGACCTTGCCTTCCTTCGGGGGCAACGGCTCCATATGCTCGTCCATAATGGCCTGAGCTATCCTCATGCCCGCCTCGTTCTCGTGTACCCCCCTGATCTCTCCCTCGAAGACATAGAGGTTTCTCTTCCCGAGGTCCAAGAGCTTTTCTATGTCCTCTTTCTCGATTACCTTCCCTCTCCGGAATGCAACGTCCTTCTTCTTGCCGGGGATAATCTCGGTAATATCATGGGCGAGAACAGTACCGAGTGCCTCTTCGACGCTAATCTTTTTCAACTCTGTAGCCCCTTTCTCTCAAAAGATTGATCTCTTCCACTGAATCGATATCAAAGATGTTTCCTTCATTACCCTCTATGTATAGCACATCTTCAGAATGTTTTTCTATAATTTCCCTCAAACCCCTGTCGCCCTCAAGGAGTTCCATATCATGAACGTATCGCCGGATATCGATGAGAACGGGGTGTCCCTTTTCGCCTTTAAATACCGGCAGCACGATCGGGGCCTTGTTCGTAAAAAACACGTCGAGTATACCGTCGATTATCTCACCCGTGACAAAGGGCTTATCGCCGAGCTGGAAAAAGACCCCCTTCGCCTCCACAAGAAAAGGAAGGGAGGCCCTTACAGAGGTCGACATCCCTTTCGCCGACTCCCTGTTGGAGATAATCTCCACGGGGAAACCGGCAAGTTCCCGTGCGATCGCATCAGGTGCGTTTCCCGTGACAACAAAGACCTTTTCTATGGGGGGCCGCAGAAAAGGCATTATTGCCCTTCTGATGACCGTTTCACCATCTATCTTAAGGAGAAGCTTGTTGTATCCGAGCCTTCTCGATGCCCCTGCGGCAAGGATGACTGTATATACCGGTTTCATAATATCGGTTGAAAGACTATTGTCAATCTTTTCTGAGAACCTGGTTGAGGCTGTTCAAAAGCGCATCGATATCGATGCCGTGGATCGCGGCGCCCTGCTGAACATCTTCAAAGAGGGCGGCCTCGCATCCGACACAGCCCAATCCATACTTTTCGAAGACCGGAATGGTCTCCGGATATTTTTTTACGATTTCCTCGATTGACATCTTTTTGTCGATCATCCCATCAAACTCCTTTATAGATTCCTGTCAGGATTGGTCTGACAGCTGACGGCTTTGCAGCCTCTCAGAAAACCTCTGCCGAAAAGATATAGATGTGAGTATCCCTTGACTTCCACGCGTCCTTTGGAAGTCCTGCCTTGTAGCAGGTATGTTCGAGAAAGGCCGTCCTGTCGAGGCTATACTCCGTAGCGACCTGCGGGAGCAAAAGACCAGAATATCTCCCTTTCTCGATGTACAGACCGTGGACACCGACCTCTATCTCGCTCACGTCATCTATCTTTTTCATCGGTGTGAGAACAGATATCTCAACATCGATATCCTTCCATTCATCTTTGTTGACGGGATTAAACCGGGGATCGTGGAATGCCGCCTGGATGGCCATCTCCCTGATGGTCTCATGGAGAGGCAGAAAACCCTTTATGTATCCTATGCAGCCCCTTAATTCACCCTTCCTTTTTACCGTTACAAAGGCGCCTCTCTTTTCGTTCAGCCTCTCCGGTATCTCGGGAGATTTCTTATCGGTCCCGAAAAGGACTCCTTCTATTGTATCCCGTGCTATCTGCTTAAGCCGGTTCTTTTCTTCTTCGGTGAGATCCATTGATAACACCTGTCAGGACCTGTAAAATACTGCCGATACGTAGCCGACAACAGCGCTTTTGTCACCGGAGACATCGCCTGAATTTGCGTACTTCATTACCCGGCTGTGCTGCGCGCCAAGTTTCTCCGACACCATCATCGTTGTGAGCATGGGCCCGGCTCCGCATGCCTCGCCTTTGCTCATATCGAGGTCTTTGATCATACCCTTGATATCGAAATGTTCGAGATGACCGGCAATGACGCCGTCAAGTTTTACCGCCGCCGAATAAGGGTGGTAGTGGGACAGATCAGTGCTCCCGACGACAAGAAATTTCCTGTTACCCTTCCGGATCACGTCCTCGATACAATCCGACAATACCGTGCAGAGATCAACGGTCTGCGTGCCCATGATCAAAGGGACAATGGTAAAATCCTTTAAAAGGGACTGCAGAAAGGGGATCTGCACCTCAAGGGAATGCTCGCCTTTGTGGGCCTCCGCAAATGGTTTTATGGCAGCCGACGATTTTACAAGGTCGGCAACGGTCTCCTCGTCGATCCCTACCAAGCCGAGCGGCGTCCTGTAACTGCCCTTCTCCATAACGGCAACCCCTTCAAAATAGATCCTGTGACTTGGCGCCATCACTATGACCGTATCAAATACCCTGTCCGCAATCGTCTTGAATCCATATGCAGCTACCTGCCCGGAATACACGTACCCTGCGTGAGGCACAATGATGCCGGTGATCTGACCCGGTACAGGAGAAATGGCGGCGTTTTTGAGATACCTTTCGATATCTTCTCTGAGCTCTTCCGGATCATCAGGATAAAACATACCGCTTACTGCCGGTTCTCTTACCAAACCCATGGAATTGCTCTCCTTAGACCTTATTCCTTGGGTCATATTATACCACATATGGCCTGCCATATAAACAAGACTTGAAGTCGTGAAACGTAAAAGGTACAATGGAAACGGTTGGTGAATAGGCGAAATGGATGCTATAAACCCAAAAAAATCAGCGGCAATCATACTGCTGAAAGAAGAAAAACATGGAGGACTGAAGGTCTTCCTTGTAAAGCGCGTGGAACGACAGACCTTTATGGCAGGCAGTCATGTCTTTCCGGGCGGTATTATGGATCTACAGGACAAGGACCGGGAAACCTTTATCCGCTGCAAGGGTATTGTTCCTGCAAGGGCAAAAGAGATACTCGATGGAACGCTTTCAGAAGAGGAGAGTCTCGCCTTCTGGATAACGGGGGTCAGGGAGCTGTTTGAAGAGGCGGGGGTGCTCTTTGCAGTGAACAGGGCCGGTGAGACTGTTGCCGATGAAGGCATCCAGGTTCGGGAACGTTTTAACAATTACAGGGATCTTCTCCAGAGAGGCAAAATGACGCTCGTTCACTTAGCAGAGAAGGAAGGGCTTGTCTATATCCTCGATCAGTTCGTCCACTTTGCCCACTGGATCACGCCCGAGGGAAGACCCGTCAGGTTCTATACACATTTCTTTATCGCCCCTATGCCCGAAAACCAGACCGCATCGGCTGACGGGAAAGAAACAACGGACGAACGATGGATCGCCCCGCGGGACGCACTGGAAGAAAACCTCAGAGGGTCTATGTTGCTCATGCCGCCTACCATTGCGACCCTCGAAGACCTTGCCCGTTTCGAAAGGATCGAACAAGTCCTCCTCTCATTGAAAGACAGAAAGACATCAAGACCTATCCAGCCTGTCTATGTGGATATGCCTGACCAGCCGTTCGTCACCTTCCCCTGGGACCCTGATTACGAACAGTACAAAAGGGGGGATATACCGGAGGTCATCGACCACGGCAGGCCCTCAACTCCTTCAGACTCATCCACCCGTATCCTCTTCCGAAAAGGGCTCAGCGTGCCGTACCATAAAAGCCGAATATCGTAAAAAGCCGTATATCGTAGTTCGTATATCGTATATCGAAAGACCGTAAGTCGTAAGGCGTGAGTGGATTAAAGCGTAGTGCAAGGGGCATGGAGCGTAGCGGGATACCTGTGAGTCATCAGCTCTTTGCTGCAGTTTCCCCTTACGCCTTACGGATTTTATCTC
>MVRS01000230.1 GCA_002067975.1 Syntrophorhabdus sp. PtaU1.Bin058 | reverse complement strand
GAGGCTCGTGGCTGCTGAACTGGAGTACATCGTAAAAGACAGCGGGTTGAAGGCCCTTATCTTCGGAGAGGCCTTTATCGGTGTACTGGAACCGTTGAGCAAGAGCCTTCCCATCGAAAAAGGGCATTACCTGTGCCTCGGGACGCCTCCGGCATGGGCAAAGAACTATGAAGAGGAGATAACGGCGCAACGGTCCGTAAGCGAGCCTGTAGTGGATGAACCTACAGGCGGAGAGGACCCCATCATCATCATGTACACCTCGGGGACCACAGGGGCCCCGAAGGGCGCCATCCTTTCGCACAGAAAGACCTTTTTCAATGCCCTGAATGCGAACATCTACTATGGCCTTACGCCGTCGGACATCATGCTCGCCCCAAGGCCCATGTTCCACTCCGGCGGATTGCTCGTTGAACTCTGTCCCATGATCTATAAGGGTGGAACGCTCATCATGAAGGGGCGATTCAGTCCCGAGGAGATCCTGGTGACCGTCGAGAGATACAGGGTAACGATCCTTGAGATAGCCGCTACGGTGCTCAGGTTCATCCTCGATCAATGCGACATCGGCAAATACGATCTCAGCTCCCTGAGGGTCTGCTACACAGGGGGCGAACGGGTCCCGCCGGCCCTCCTGGAGGACTATGAAAAGGAGGGCATCATCGTCTCCCAGATCTACGGCCAGACCGAGACATCCACGTTGACATGGCTCTCCCCGGAGGATGCGGTCCGGAAAAGAGGCTCTGTCGGGAAGCCCGTGTTCCACGGCGACGTCAGGATCGTGGGCAAGGATGGAAAACAGGTCAAGCCGGGCGAGGTCGGAGAGATCGTCGTCTCCGGCTATGTAACCATGAACGGTTACTGGGGTAAACCGGAGCTTACCGAAGGCACTATAGTCGATGGCTGGCTGCACACCGGCGACCTGGCGAAGATTGACGAAGAAGGCTTCTTTTACATCGTCGACCGGGAGAAGGATATGTATATCAGCGGCGGAGAAAATGTATACCCTGCCGAGATCGAGAAGGTGTTTCTCGAAAACCGGAAGATCCTCAACATAGGCGTCTGCGGTATCCCCGATGAGAAATGGGGTGAAGTCGGCCTTGCCTGTATTGTCCTGAAAGAAGGCGAGGCGATGACGGAGGACGAGGCAGTTGCCTTCTGTGACGGCAGGCTCGCACGCTACAAGATACCGAAGATTGTCAGGTTTGCAAAGGAGATCCCCATCAATGCAGCCCAGAAGGTTCTGAGGAAGAAATTGAAGGAAGAGTATCTGGCAAGCATAAAAAAACAGGGTGCAGGAGAGGTCTGATGAATTATACCCAGGCCCTGTCCCGTGTTGTAGCGGGCTTGAGGGCGGAGGACCTTCGGCCCGATGTCTGCGAGGCGGCCAAGAAAAGCTTGCTCGATTGGATCGGGGTGAGCCTGGGTGCAGTGAATGATCCCGGTGTACGTATCCTGATAGACATTGTCAATGAGATGGGCGGGAAGAAACAATCTTCCATATTGGGATACGGGCTCAAGACCACGCTGTTGAATGCGGCACTCGTAAACGGCGCCATGTCACACGCACTTGACTACGACGATGCGCACAGCGGCGTAAGGACCCATCCCAGCGCCCCCATGATCCCAGCCCTCCTCTCAGCCGGTGAACACCTGAAGGTGCCGGGCAAAGACCTGATCGCCGCCCTTGTCGCCGGCTTCGAGGTGACCGTGCGAATCGGATATGCGCTGGGTAAAGACTATTATGAAAGGGGCTGGCATGCAACCCCGATACTCGGCCGGTTCGGGGCCGCCGCCGGGGCTGCAAGGCTCCTCGGGCTCGATGTGGAGCAGACTGCCGTTGCCCTCGGGCTCGCTGCGACACAGGCGAGCGGGCTGAGGGATGCCTTCGGCACCATGAGCAAACCATTCCATGCGGGCAAAGCGGCAATGGACGGGCTTTTGTCGGCCCTTCTTGCACAAAAGGGGTTTTCCGGTCCCGGGGATGTCCTGGGCCCGGAGAGCGGATTTGCGCGGGTCTTCACCGACGCTTACGATCCCCGTCGCATACTTGCAGAACCTGAAGGAGGCCACCTGATCCTGGGGACCAACTTCAAGCCTTATGCAGCCTGCCTGCTTACCCATCCGGCCATCGACGGCATGATAACGCTCCAAAGGGACCACGACCTGGAACCCGGTTCCATCAGCGAGATCGACATCTCCGTGGCGCCTTTCAACCTGGAGGTAACGGGGAACAGGACGCCGAAAGACGGCAGGGAGGCAAAATTCAGCATGGCTGCTGCCACTGCCCTGGCCCTGATCCACGGGAGGGCCACTGAAAGCGTCTTCAGCGATAAGGTTGTCGATGAACCCCGGACAAGGGCATTGATCGACAAAATCCTCACGACGCCCGTTGACGGGTTTGCAGAGACCGAGGCAGAGGTGAAGGTCAAGCTGTACGACGGCCGTTCCTACGGCATGCACGTGACTACGCCGAAAGGCGATCCGGGAAATCCCATGAGCTTTGATGAGATAGCCGACAAGACGAGGGACCTCATAAAAAGGACCCTGTCCTCCGGGGACGCAGAGAAGATCGTGGAAACGGTACGTGGACTGGAAGGACTCGCTGATACGGCAAGGCTCGTGAGGTTGTGCTGCGCCGGCAGGGGCCGGTTGAAAACCCCGCAGGTCGTGGAGAGATGAACCACCCCTATCGCTGGGTTATCTTAACCATAATCTGGTCTTCCCACACCATCTACTTTCTGAATTACATGGCCCTGGGGACGCTTGCACCTTTGATAAAGCCGGAACTGGGTCTTTCTTCCACGCGCATCGGGCTTCTGAGCAGCGCCATCAGCATCGGTTCAATGGTAATACAGATACCGGTCGGCATGATGACCGACCGTTTCGGCGCAAAATGGGTAATGACTGCCGGGCTCCTTCTCATCGGCCTCTCTACCATCTCTATTGCCATGTTACATTCCTATGCACTCATTTTTATGTGTCTCGTGCTCCTCGGCGCAGGCATAGGCGGAAACCAGACGCCCGGGAGCAAGGCGATCATCATCTGGTTCCCGCCGAAAGGGCGTGCGACAGGTATGGGCATAAAACAGACCGGTATCAGCGCAGGCGGCTTGCTGGCCTCTGTTTTACTTCCGCCCCTGGCCCTGGGATTCCACTCCTGGCGATATGCCTTTGTGTTTGCCGGGATCGTCGCTGTCGGCTTTGCTGCGATAATGTTCTTCACCTACCGGGACCCTGAGCAGACCCCTTATGAGGACGACCAGGGCATACTGGGCAGGCACAGCGCCGACATCCTCCGGCTCCTGAAGAGCAAGGACTTTCTCCTGCTCTGCTTAAGCGGCATATTCCTTATGACAACGCAGTTTGCCACGGCCGCCTACTTGGTCTTATACACCTCTACGGTGCTCGGCATCACACTCAGTAAGTCAGGCTCGCTGCTCGGCCTTTCGTTTTTCTGCGGCGCCCTGGGCAGGGTGGGTTGGAGCCTGGCGAGCGACTACCTCTTTACGGGCAGGAGAAACATAACCCTCGGGCTTGTAGGGCTTGCCGGGGTGCTTCCGCCGCTCGGGCTTGTGGCCCTTCAAACAAGCGGGTCGCTTGCACTGATATACCTGTCCACGATTTTTCTCGGGTTTACTGCCTGGGGATGGACCGCGGTGTACCTTACGAGGGTGGGGGAAATAGCCGGCAAGGCCTTGGCCGGGACCGCAACGGCCATCTCTTTTCTGATATGTAACATAGGCGCGATCATGGGTCCTTTTATCTTCGGATATATCGTTGACGCAACGGGTGGCTACACAGTCGCATGGTTTTTTATCGGTTTTTGCATGAGTATGGTGGCAATTTTGAGTATACTTCAAAGAAAAGAAGAACCGATAGCGGAGGTGCAATATGGTTAACAGCGTTGGTCTGAAAATACGAAACGAACGGAGGGCATTGCACTGGTCCCTGAAAGAACTGGCCGCAAAGGTCGGCATCAGCACAATGACCCTCCAGAGGATCGAGACGGGGAAAACGAGCCCTTCCGTGTCCGTGCTGGCCGAGATAGCATACCACCTGAGACAGCCTATCGACTACTTTTTCCAGGAAAAGGAACCCAAGATGCTTGTCGTCAAGAAGGATAAGCAGTCGATCGTTGAATCCCCGGGCATGAAATTGACAATAATCGCCCCTCTCGACCTGACAGGCAAGAACATACTCGTGAACCTGGGTGAGGCAAGAGAAGGGAGCTTTATCGACCCTCATGTTGAGGAGGGCCATTCCCTTGTCTATGTGCTTGAAGGGGATGCCGTTATCGAACATGACGGGGTCGAACATTACCTTACGGAGGGGGACGTCGTTTATTACGATGCCCGGTACAGCCATTCCGTGAAGGCGATCGGCAAAGTACACAGGTTTCTCAGCATCTTCTTCAAAGAGGGTGCAAAGAAGTAGATGGCAGAGAGTATGGAGCAGAGGGCGGAGAGTAAAAAGGCAGAAGGTGAGAGGGTGAGAAGAGCAGAAGATAAAAAGAAGAAAAATAGGCCCTATAGGTCTTATAGGACCTATTGGACCTATAATAATTTTATTAGCGAATTCTTGAGTGCGTGAAATGAGAAAGGTCTTTACCTTTCACCTTTCACGGTATCAGCTGGAGGGTACAAAAAATGAGCCTTGCCGATAAGATTCTGAAGGGAGACGAAGGAAGCGCTGCCAGACTTATCACCCTTATCGAGAACATGGACAGAAAGGGGTACGATGAGCTTACACGGCTTCTTCCGTATACCGGGAAGGCGCACATCGTCGGCGTGACCGGTCCTGCCGGTGCAGGCAAAAGCACGATCATTGCCAAGCTGGTCAACCGTCTCTCCAAGCAAAAGAGGCGAGCCGGGGTTATTGCGATCGATCCGACGAGCGTGCAGAGCCGGGGCGCTGTTTTGGGTGACCGGCTGAGGATGAAGGAGATTGAAGATTCCGGAGAGACCTTTATTCGCTCTATGGCAGACAGGGAGCATCCCGGGGGCATCTGCCGGGCTGCCCTGGGCGCTGTTTACGTAATGGAGGCCATGGGAAAGGAGTTTGTGATCATCGAGAGCGTTGGGGCCGGGCAATCGGATAAGGCGCTCTTCCTTATATGCGATACGATCGTCACCGTCTTTACCCCGGAGTTCGGCGACGAGATTCAGTTATTAAAGGCAGGTCTGCTGGAGATCGGGGACATAGTGGTGATAAACAAGGGCGACAAGGCAGAGGCCCAGGACGCAGTATGCGCAATATCGGGGCGTTTACCGGAGCGGTCTGATGGGGACTGGGTGGTTCCCGTTATCCTTACAGAGGCGCGGGCCGGCAAGGGTATCGACGATCTTGTGAACGCGCTCGAGGCCAGATGGAGATTTATTCAGGATTTTACCAATATAGTGCGCACGAAAAGAGAAAAGGTTACCTCCTTTATCATGACCTTGCTGAAGGAGGAACTCTGGCAGAGGTTCTTCGACGCCTGCTCCAAAGATGAGGGGTACCGGAAGATCATGAATAAAGTTGAATCCGGCACGATAGACCCCTACAGTGCAGTCGAAGAGATCGGAGATATTGTGACTGCAAGGCTTCAAGAGAAACAAGAAGTGAAGGAATGACAGCCGCGTAACACATCACCCCGAACACACCGAAAGCACGGAAACGGTTGAACCCCGGCGCACGGAATACGAGGAGGAACAGATGAATTTT
>MVRS01000229.1 GCA_002067975.1 Syntrophorhabdus sp. PtaU1.Bin058 | reverse complement strand
GAACGCGAGCGATTGGAGCCGCTGGAGCGGAATGAGCGTGTTTGCGGGGACATCCCGACACCGTGCTTGTCCTAAGGGATAATCCCGGCTTGGGACGTGCCTTAACCTGATTTTGATGTGAATATCAGAGAGGGTTTGCTATTTCTGGCCGGTTAAATACATTACCTTATACGCCAAGCTGGTACGGTTTTTTACCCCCAGCTTTTCGTAAATTGATCTCAAATGATTTTCAACCGTATATTCGCTGATGAACAACTTTTCGCCTATCTCGCTGTTCTTGAACCCTTCACAGACAAGAACGGTGACCTCCAGCTCCCGACGGGTAAGCCCGAATTGTTTCAGATGATTTGCCAAAAGCGCTCCGGAGTCGTTTTGATTCATGCAGATCAGGTACAGCCCGGAGTCCCTGGAATAATTTATCAGGCGCAGGTTTGTCGATACGGTCTGCCCGGTATTCTTGTCCAGTATCCTTGCTTTGCCGCCCGTAGAGGCATCCGCCCTTTGCTTAGAGCGTTCCGTAAGTTGCTTGCACTGGATATACAGTTCCTTCGGTAAGGGAAATAATGAATCCTCCCACAGCTCCCTTGCTTCGGTCAGTGAGGGTATTGTCTTCCTTGCCTCTTCGTTTATGTAAACCGGCTCCAGGGATTCATCAAGAACAATGAGCCCTTTATAGGGCAGATCCGGGCAGATGGAATTGATGACCTCTTTAGACTTGTTGACTTTATCTATATAAATTGATTTTTCAAGGGCTCCGGCAAGCTGCGAGGCCAATAATTTGCCCTTTGCATTTTCATGGAGAGAAAAATCCTTCTCGTGCTTTGAGCGGAACATGGCCAGGGTGCCCAGTAATTTTCCGCCCGACCTGAGATAAATGGTCATCTGATAGTGGATTGACTGGGGCTCAAGGAAATCGTTGTAGTATTCGCTTTTTATCAAGTCTTCAAAGGGAATGACATTGCCGGTGGTCACAACTGTTTTAGGGCTGTCGAAGGTCTTGAAGAAAGGGTCTGTTTTGTAATAACGTTGCCCGAAAAGGGTCAGATATTTCTTGTCTAATCCAAGGCTTATAACATGTTCCAGGTCAAGCCTTGGAGACGGATATTGTCGGGCCAGAAAAAAGTTGATCTTTTCAACACGAAAGGCATCCCTCAGAAGGCCGACAACCTCCCTCCGCAGCTCATCTACCTGGCCACACTCCATTGCAGTACGACCGATCCTGATAACATCCAGCAGATCATGCGATTTAAGCATTAAAAGGAAATCCGCCCTTCTATTATCGGGGCTTGCGTCGCCCCCTCCAGCAGCAAAGCTGCCGGATCCTCCCCTTCATGCTCGCCGTGCTCACAGTATAGATTCCAACAAGCGACGCAAAGCAAACAGAGGACCACGCTTTCAAGCGTGGGTGAATGCGTTTGTCATGCACGCGAAGCGTGTATATTTTAGCACCACGGGCTTGCCCGTGGGAATCTATGAATGTTATTATATCATTGATCCTGGAAGCAAACAATTTTACCTCACTGCTGCCGGCAGGAGGATGCCTGCTCCATCTGAATCCCAAAGAGCATTATTAATTTTAGCGTTGCGAAAGACAATAACCCCGGAAGAAGGTCGGCGCCCTTCCCCGGGGCTGTATTCGTCTATTTGAGCAAACCGTACCAGGGTTTTACCGGTTGCCCCGTCAGGTCAATATAGATATGTTTGGTCATCGTGTACTCCTCGAGCACCATGGTGGAGAGGTCTTTTCCCCAGCCGGACTGCTTGCAGCCACCCCACGGCGTTTCGCAGAAGACGATCAGATGCTCATTCAGCCATACGGTGCCCGCCTTGATCTGACCGGCCATCGCCATTCCATTGCGTAAATCCCTGGTCCAGATCGAGGCAGAGAGTCCGTATCGCGTGTCGTTGGCCAGGGCAACGGCCTCTTCCTGGGTCTTGAAGGGCGCAATGCCCGCTACCGGGCCGAAGATCTCTTCCTGCATAAACTCCATGGTGTTTGCGCAATTCCCGAAAATGGTCGGGGCGACAAAAAATCCGTTCCTCGTTTCTTCGGTGTCGGGTCGCTCGCCGCCGAGCAGGAGTTTCGCCCCTGCCTTCTTTGCGCCGTCGATATACCACTCGATCTTGTCCCGGTGGGCTGCATACGCAACAGGTCCGATCACCGTCTCCATTTTCATCGGGTCCCCGTAACGCAGGGTTTTTGCCATCGCGACCATTTTATCAACAAATTCTTCGTAGAGGGACTCGTGAACGTAAAAGCGGCTCGCCGCAGCGCATACCTGGCCTGAATTAAAGAAGGCGCTCCAGACCGCCCCTTCCACGGCTGCGTCAACGTCAGCGTCAGGCATCACGACAAAGGCGTTCTTGCCGCCAAGCTCTAAGCCCAGGGACTTAACCGAATTGCTTGCAAGGTTCATGATGCGTTTGCCCGTAGCCGTATCGCCGGTAAAACCGATCTTGGCTACATCCGGGTGTTGTACCAGGGCCTCGCCGACGTCCTCCCCCGGTCCCGTGATCACATTGACAACTCCGGGAGGCGCTCCGGCCTCCATTGCCAATTCACCCAGCTTCAGTGTTGTGAGGGGGGCGATTGACGGCGGCTTTACCACACAGGTGTTGCCCGTCACCATGGCGGCCCCGAGCTTCCAAACCACCATGAGGGCAGGGAAGTTCCACGGCGTGATCAATCCCACGACGCCGAGAGGCTCTTTTACGGTAATGGAAGAACACCAGGGGCCGACCGGCAGCGTTTCTCCCGTCATCGACCTCGCCACACCGGCAAAATACTCGAACTGTTCTGCACACAGGGGCACATCAAAGTTCATGGTTTTGCGGATCGGCGAGCCGTGCTCCATTGTCTCAAGTTTCGCCAGCTCTTCGTGATGCGCCATAATGACCTGGGAAAGCTTCAACAGCACCTTGGAACGTTCTGCCATTGTCTTCGACGCCCAGCCGGGGGCCGCCTTTTTTGCTGCCTCTACCGCCCTGTCAAGATCGGCGCTGCTGCATTTCGGTACTTTCCCCACAACATCGCCGTTGGCAGGGTTTATGACCTGCATTGTCCGGCCTGTCGCGGAATCTACCCACTCCCCTCCGATCAGGACCTTAAATTCCTGTACCATAAAACCCTCCAGTATAGTTTTTTACTGACTGCACAATGCCTTTCCCGGAATTGCAAGGGAAGACTCCAACCCTTACATCTACTTCATCACCGTACCGATTATCTCCACCACGATACCATCGGGGTCCTGCACATACTCAAACCAGAACTGCCTGTCATTCAAATCAAAGGCAACACAGGGCGAATGAAGGTGGTTCATGCCTTCTTTCCTCGTTTGTTCTGCCATTGCGTGGAAATCATCCGTTTCGACACAGACCTCAAAATAGCCGAAATCGCCCCATATGGCGTTGAATGGTATTGACCTGCCCCGGGGCTTTATGCACTCATAGAGCTCAAGCATGCCCCCGCGTACGCTATTAGCAAGAAGACAGGAGCGGACCTGCGTGCCTTTTGCATCGGCGACCTCATCGACGAAACCGGAAAACCCTTCATGGGGCTTCACTACCACCTTATCAAAGACCGTGGATCGATAGAATTCCATGGACCGTTCAAGATCGGTAACCCCAACGCCCAGCCAGCTTATGCCGCCGAACGTTTCCTTCGTTTTTAATTTCGGTCCTGAAACAAACTCGAACAAGTTGCCCTCCGGATCACGTCCATACACGAAATTATATTCGCCCCATTCCGGAAGTTTTATGGATTTTGGTTTAGAGAAAAAATTGATCCTGTCTTTGTACTCCTTATAAAACCTTGCCACATCAGAGACTGCGGCCGTTATCTTATTAACGCCGATATCGCCGTATCTTTTCACCGTTCTGATGTAACGTGGATGCGGGATGCTCATCGAGATCAATTCTACCGTAATGCCCCCTGCCGGCTGGTGGAGCATGATTCCCCCAAATTTGTGATAGGAGGTTCTGAATACATCCACCATCGGGTTCCACACCTCGGGAAACTCCATAAATGTCTCGGTCATCCCCAGCGTCTTGCTATAAAATTCCTTCATCACCTCATAATCTTTTACACCCATTCCAACATGATGTACCCCTGTGATTCCCTTAAGCATAATATCCTCCCCGTTTGTTGATCCTATTTTTTATTTACTGCGGGATATCCTCTCCCCCATCCCGGCCCCTCCTGCCTTCTATTCACTAACGGAAAGGCCTGCGGTCATGGCGCCGTCTACGACCATCATGTGCCCGTTCACATAGGACGCCTTTTCAGAGCAGAGCCACAGGACGGCTTCGGCAATATCTTCAGGCTCCCCCATTCTCTTCATGGGCACCATGCCTGCCGCCATTTTTCTATACTCTTCCGGATCCATCTTTGCCGTTTCAGCCTCTCTGACCGTCATGGACGTGTATACCCAACCGGGACATACCGCGTTTATCCGGACCCCCTTTGCAGCACATTCCAGCGCCGCGGTCTTTGTAAGACCCACCACCCCGAACTTCGATGCAATATAGGCAGAGATATTTGCCGAACCTGTTACTCCCCCGATGGAAGAGGTGTTGACGATCGAACCGCTTCCCTGTTGAATCATGCGGGAAATCTCATATTTCATACAGAGCCAGACCCCTGTAAGATTGACGGCAATGACCTTGTCCCACTCTTTGACCGGATAGTCACTTATGGGGGCCAAGGCACCATTCACCCCTGCATTATTATGTGCACAATCCAGCCGGCCGTAGGCTTCGACCGTCTTATGAACGAGCGCCCTTACATCTTTTGCCTTTGACACGTCGGTCTTCACAAAGATGGCCTCGCCCCCGGCGCCTTTGATCATCTCCACTGTGGCCCTGGCATCAGGCGCGGAAATGTCGGCGACAACCACCCTGGCGCCCTCCTTTGCAAAGGCAAGCGCAGTGGCCTGGCCGATCCCCGAACCTCCACCGGTTATGAGCGCCACCTTGTTCTTAAATGTCTTCATACCAACTCCCCCTTTACAGATTT
This sequence comes from Syntrophorhabdus sp. PtaU1.Bin058, assembly GCA_002067975.1. Taxonomy (GTDB): domain Bacteria; phylum Desulfobacterota; class Syntrophorhabdia; order Syntrophorhabdales; family Syntrophorhabdaceae; genus UBA5609. Next base: position 8,944 of record MVRS01000229.1, on the reverse strand, counting down.
GTATGTAGGATCTTCCCTGCTTACAGACGACCCATCACGCGTTCCGCTGCCTCCAGGGCCCGGTCGATATCCGCGTCCGTCAGGCCTACGGAAAGGTACCACCTGGCGCCAAGCATGCCGAGAACGCCTTCTTTTGCCATCTCCTCCCAGAATTTCTGGACCATTACCCAGTCCACTTCGGCAAGGTCTTCGTCCGTGTAGGCAACCTCCTTGTCCACGAAATAGGTATTAAAGGCGCCCCTGCACCCCTGAATCATGAGAGGGATGCCGCGACTCTTCGCGATTGACTTGAGGCCGTTCGCCAGCCGCGCCTGGAGGCGGTCGAACTCGCGGTATACAGCCCCGTTGTCACGCTCCAGGATCCTGATGGCAGCAAGGGCAGCGGCCATCCCGAGCGGGTACCCCATATACGTCCCGGGACCGAGCACCCTTCTGTTCCGGAGCAGTTCCATGATCTCGTTCTTCCCCACCACTGCGGAGCAGGGAAGCCCGGCGGCCATCGCCTTACCAAAGGTGGTGATATCAGGGGTTACGCCAAGTTCCTTCTGCGCGCCGCCGAGCCCGACCCTGAAACCCGTGATGACCTCATCGAAGCTCAACACAATCCCGTATTGAGTGCACAGCTCGCGCACCCGCTCCAGGAATCCCGGCATGGGAGGCATACAGCCGTGGTTGACCGTTATCGGCTCGCAGTGGATCATGGCGATCTCTTTCCCGTATTCTTCAATAACCCTCTCCAGGACCTTAAAATCGTTCCAGGGGATCATGAGTGAATCCTCGAATGCGCCGGGGCTCCTCCCTTCGGTTTCAAGGACGTCCTCCTCGCTTCTCAAAGGTGAAGGCTTCCGCGTGAAGGGCTTCCCCTCGCGGATCTCCCGGAAGAGCTCATGGTCGCCGACACCGCCGAGCACATTGTCCATCCAGCCGTGGTAGTGGCCCTCAAAGCGTATAAAATAGGGCCTTCCCGTGTAGGCCCTGGCAAGCCGGATCGCTATCTGGACGGCCTCGGTACCGGTAGCGCAGAATTTTACCTTTTCCGCACACGGGACGTGTCTCTCTATCTTTTCGGCGACCTCTATGTCATGGGGCGTGAAGAGCATCCCTGAGCCGACCGTTATGGCAACGGTATCGAGCTGGTCTTTTAAGGCCTGGGTGAATTCAGGGTGGCAATGGCCCAGGATGTTGGGGCCGGCGCCGCACACAAAATCTATATATTCCTTCCCGTCGGCATCCCACACACGGGCGCCCTTGCCCCGCACAATGAAAATCCTCTCCGACGAAACCTGAACCGATACCTTCCGGAGATTGCTGTGGGAACCCGGATAGACCTTATCAAACATGCGGGTTAACTCAATATTTCCTGGACTCTTGCTCATATTTACTCCTCCTGTTCCTCAGTTTCTCACACATGTACTTCAACCGATATCCGGGCGATCTAACCTGTGTGCGTGTATGCGCGGCAGGATGCTACCTGTCTTCAACCTTTGCCTTAACCGTTGCCCCCTCCATGCCTCTTTCCGCCGCCATATTCCGCCCTGCTTCATCTGCACCCGACGACCAGCCCGTTTCCAGCAGCTTTCTTGCCGGAATAATGATGGCAAAATGGGCGCATGCAAGGACCAGAAGTGCGGCGCGAAGTCCTCCGGCGTCGGCGGCAGCTCCGGTTATAACCGACAGGATGAATGTGGCGACCTGGCTGAATACCATCATAAAACCTATTGCACTGCCCATCCTTTCGAGGCCGATCCCGGGCATCTCTGCGGGTATCGCATACAGAAGGGCGCCAAATATCCCGCTGCCGGCTCCGGCAATAATGAGCAGCCATATCGCGGCACTCGCGGGCAAAAAGGCAAGGACGGCAAGGGATATGCCGCACAAGATTGCGCCATAGAGCATGAAGGGACGGCGCAGCCCAATTCTGTCGGACCACCACGCCCCCAGAAAATTGCACAACCCCACTGTTACAAGCCAGGCGCTGATAGCTATTGCTATGGCATCAGGGGACAACCCGCTTCCGCTCAGTATATGGGGGAGCAGACCGAGCATTACCAGGTAACCGCCGAACTGCAGGAAAAAGATCGTTGTAAGGCGCACCATCTGCCGGTCTTTCGCAAATCCCAGAACTCCCTTGATGTCAAGGTCTTCGCTGTTTTTCGAACGATCCCGGACAAAGACAAACCAGGCCACGGCAACCGCCGCCATCACCGCCCCTGCCGCCACCTGGAACGGCCTCCATCCGCCGAATAAGGGCACAAAGAGGCCGACCGCCGAAATCATTACAAAGGCCTGTCCCGCTGCAAGGGCAAGCGTTGTCCATCCGTTTGCAGCGCCGAGGCGTTCCGGAAGTATATGGTCTGCCAGGGTCTTTGGTATTGTCGGGGATTGAAACGCTATTGATATGCCGAAAATCAGCATGGTCAGCGCAAGAGACCACGCGTCGTAAAGCATTCCTCTTATTCCCACAGTAACGGCGCCCGCAAATATACTGAGGAAACCGATGAGCCTGGCCCCGTAGCGATCCACGGCTGCACCGCCCAGTATGGACAACAGGGCGACCCCAAGCGGCACCGCACCCCAGATAACACCGTCCATGGTATGCGAGATGGACAGTTCCACCGCTATCGCGGGCATCAACGGCGGCAACGATGACCAGCCCAGTCCGCCTCCGGCAATCTGGGCGAGGCACGCCATCACCACTGTAAGAACAGGACGGGCTTGCCGGCTGCTATGCTGCATGTTCCAGGCTCAACGGCCTGTATCCCCAATGTTTTAGAACCCCCGGATCGAAACGAAACATCTATTTCGCCCCCAGGTACTGTTCAAGGGTTACATCCTTTCTCTTCCAGAAGGCCGGCAACTGGTATTCAAATATTACGTTGGAATGAAGATCAACGTGGTCTTTTAAAAGCCAGTAGGTCCCGCTCATGTGAAACACCCCCATGTTGGGCTCAAATCTCTTACCGATGGTAACGCTCCTGTAAAGCCTGCCTTTCTGGTCGTAATTGAGAACGGTTTCGTGCGTGAACGTTTCCTTATCGATGTAAAAAACGCGCTTGCTGTACACATAGTTCGGGTCCTGCTGCTTGCCCTGGACCACATATATGGGTCGCCGCATAAATTTCACATTGCGGAATTCCAGCCCTTTCCTGGCAAGATACTCTGTACCGTCAAAAACCTGCGTCAGGTATTCTGTATCTTCAAGGACCTCCCACTTGTAGGGAAAAGTAGTGGGCGACAGCTTTTGCAGGAACCCCTCGTTGTCATCGTAGATCAGGTCCTGGCCCTGGATGGGGTCCTGTGCGTCCGTAGAGGTCAGCATACGGATACGTCTCAACTGCGGCACATACACCATAAGCAGGTCTGACTTGCTGGGTTCCTGATAGTAAAGTGCGGACATTGCGGTCCCTACGTAATCTCTGGGACCCTTGAAATCCATCACAAACCCTCTTTGTTCTCCCCGTTTTTTTGCACGTTCGTCAAACCAGCCATAGGGTTCATAACTCCGTCCCGCAAGTTTTAAATGGCGCACTAAGTCGCTGCCTTCAAAATCCACCGATAGATCCTTCCTGTAGCCTCCTGTTTCTTCGAGAAGGACGAAGCTCCCGTCCCAGCCAAAATATCTCTTCTCCACATTGTTCATGATCTGCAAAGCCTTGTACTGTCCTGAGGGCCTCGGGAACGGATACCCGCCTTCCCAGGTCTGCCCTACAAGGTAGCCCTTGGCATCGGATTTGACCTTGGAGGCGTTTTCTTTGGTCATCCTGGCAACGGGCAGTGAATGATAGAACTGTTGTGTCGGAACAATCTCAAATTCCGGAATATTTCCGGCAAAGGGCGGTCCGCCCGGCTTTATCCGGCTGTACGTCTCCGGCGGGAACAATTCCTTGAAGCAGGGATATTTTTCCAGATCTTTGTAGGTATATTTTCCGGGCTTGATATCGGGACATTTCTTGCCGACGAGGTCCGGGGCCTTGAATCCTACTACCTCGGCCCATTCTTTCTTCATCTCTTCTACGGGGAATATGAGCTTTTCGTAGAGCTCTTTCGGCAGACGGTTCTTGAGGGAAAGCGGGCCGGCGAAGACTGAACGTGGGTCGTCATAAAACTTCTTGGCCTTCTCAAGGTCCGCAAATGTGGGCATATACGTCCTTGGGTCCGGCGGGTCCCAGGCCAAGGCAACCGTCTGAAGCGATAATCCCGCAAGCAAACCTATGGCGAAACATGCAATTAGTCGTTGAAAGCATTTCATGTTCAAACCTCCTTCCTTCGGCGTCACTAAAATCTACAAGCAACATTGAAATATATGTGATCCTTGTCCATCAGGGGCTGTAAACCCACCCCGTCCTTGCTGTATCTCACGACCAGCGCCCCCAGGGTATATTTCCAGACGCTGCTGTGTTCCCATATCAACTGATACCTGAAAAACTCGGAATGATTCGTCCAGTCCCTAAGCCAGAAGAACGAGGGTTGTAATTTCGTGTGCATATAGCTCGTGCTTATCATGAGGGTGCTTGTCCAGTTGTTTTCGTACAGGCCGGTCATATACCCCTCCGACAGACTGCTGCCGACAATGGGACCGATGCTGCTCCCCGGATAGTTCATGATCCTCTGATTAGCGATCTGCGGCGATATGCTGAAGTATGCCTTCGGGTTGAGGAGCGGCACCTTTATCTTCCAGTCCATGCCGACCGCTCCGCGGAATTCATCGTGCTTTACAAATTGGTTGTTGACGTTGTCGACAAATGTGCTGTTAAAAGCGTATAACGTCTCAACACGCAGGACCGGGGAAACGCCTCCCAGCGCGCTTGCCTTAAGAAAGCTGATATCCCTTGAGAATGTGGCCCCCACATATTTGAAGTATGGATAATAACCCTCCACCACCGGGGACAAGATCGTCCTTCCGTCTAAGGGAGAGGTTGCAAATATGGGACCTAAAGGCGTGTTCCTGTACACAAAATCAAGGCTGCGTCCGTAATAGCCGTTCAGCGAAATTCTCGAATCCCATATATTCGCCGTTATTCTCCCGGCATACGTGAACCCTTCAGGACTAAAGTTGTCAGGTTGTTCTATGGTGCCCGCGAGTGAACCGAGATGTGCGTAATCGAAGGGGTATGGACCGCCGAGCGGAATGTCCGATCGCGGCGCCCAGATGCCAGCCGTATCATTGCCCGGGAGTATGTTCTGGTTCCCCCGGAACTGTGGATTGGGATTAAAGATGAACTGATAGTTAAGGTCCTGCATCCACTCCGGTCGTGTCGGCGGGCGATATTCCGCCCTGATAAGCCATACCGGAATGATCGAGTTCTCGAACTCGACGTCGGTTATCCCGCGTCTCTGGTCAAGGGGATTGATCTGATCCATAAGACGGAACCCGTCGGTCTCTCCCCAGGCAACTACCTGTTTCCCGACCCGAAGGTAAAAGTCCCCTTTTTTCACCGTGATATGGGCTTCACCGAGGATATCCTGCCAGTCATCAAGAAGGTAGCGCTGTGTCCGTGATTTGTTGAACTGTTTATTCCGCCACTCATGATTATCCGACAGGACCGGATATGCCTGATCTGCATTGTATTTACCGGTCAAAAAGCAGGACACGTCCGGATTTGGTTCATACTTTGCCTCGAGGATGACCTGGGTAAGCAATGATTGAACGCCCTTTTTCGTGTCGTATTGATCCCCGGCAATCCCATACGATACACCCTGCTTGACGATACCCGTAAGGCTTAAAGGTTTGCCCCATAGCTCGGTGTCTATTGCAGAAGCCGGACCGGCAAAGTATAACGCAATCGCAGACAAGACGGCAACAAGACGGAAAATACCAAAACCCTTTCTCTGAATACAGAATCTTTTTCTCATAAACATTCCCTCCCCAACCATTACGTTGTGTTTCCTCTCACGCGAGATCTGTCACTAACGTATTATTGCTGCTCTTTTGTTTCCCGTACTGCTTCCTCTACAGCAAGGTTCCTGCTTATAAACTTCGGTTTTATTATGTATATCATCAGGGGATGCAGCGACAGGGTGAGCATGACGTTGGTCCCCATTATCATTGCGAGGAAAAAACCCACTTCCGACTGGAACTTCATATCCGAAAAGATGTACCAGCTCAGTATCGGCAATATGATCGTTGTCCCCGTATAGACAACCGCCTTGCCGCAGGTACAGATCGATTGTGTGATCGTAGCGACCCAATCCCCTTTCTGAAGCGGGAACTCCTCTCTGCACCGGCTGTAAAGGTAAATCGCAAAGTCTACGCCGACCCCCACCCCGATGGCGGCCACAGGAAGCGTATTGATGGAAAGGCCGATGCCTTTCCACGCCATATAGGCGGCTGCCACGCTGTTGGCAAGAAAAAGCGGCAGCGTGAGCATGAGGCCTGCTGTAACGGATCTGAAACTAAGCATGCAGAGAAGGAATATCGCCCCAAGGACCGTAAGGTCTATAATCACATGTGCCCTCTTCATCTCCTCATTGAGGGCTATTTCCAGGCCGATCCTTCCGCCGGCAAGCTTAAATTCCCCCTTGTCAATTTTCATCGGCCTCGTCTTGAAAAAATCGTATGCCGCATCGCGTATCCTCAGGAGGTTTTCAGATGTATGGTCGGAGAAAAAGAGGGTTGTCTGGGCGCGCTCGCCGGTTGCATCCATAAAACGCTCGAAGGTCCCGCGCGGGGTATTCTGCTTCACCATATTCATGAGGCCCGTTGACATGGTCAGATTGCGCGGGAGCTGACACCACAACTTATCACCATCGTGATAGGTAACGTTTGTCATCTTCATTATATCCATGATGGAGGTCGATGATTTGTATATATCGGGAAGCGTTTTCCTTATGTGCCTCTCAAATCCCTCAAAGGTATTGAGCACCGTCGGGTTATAGGCTGAATCCTTTTGTCCTTCGTAAAACAGCATGAGGTTCTCCGATGAGGCATCGAAGGTCTTGTCGATCATCGCCTGATCCCTGTTGTACGTATGGCTATCGTAGAATATGGGCGAGCCGGGGGTGGGATCTCCTATCTTCAGTTTGCTCGTCTGCCATGTACACACCACCGCTATTACGACAATAATGGCCCCCACAACATACCTGCCGTGAGGGGAAATGGAAAAATTTGTTATCTTGCTCATGATCCCGGCTACCAAACCGGTCCTGGATCTTTCCTTGTCCCATACTGCGCCCGCCACATGAAGCGGTATTAACGTGCATATGACCGGGACCATAAATCCGGTCAGGATAATGCTCATCATCCAGAAGGTCATTATTATGGCAAGATGCTGCATGAGGACGATCTTCGCCAGGAGCAGGACAAGAAATCCCGCCGCATCTGTTGCGACCGCGGCAAAATTAGGGATAAACATGGTGCGCATGGTCTCATAACATGCACGGGACCTGTCATTGCCGCTGATATTTAACTCTTCAAAGTAACGGTACGTTATCTGGACCGAGTTGCCTATCATCCTGGAGCCTACAAGAAAGGCAAGGACATAGAGCATGGGATTAAAGTTTATTCCGGTAAAGCCGATGAATCCAAGCCCCCATATGGTGAGGATCCCTGCATTGACAAGCGGCGAGATGATGCCCAGAAAATTACGGAATACGAGAAAGAGAATAACGGCGATCCCTATTACACTGATACCGAAGATCTTGTACATCTGAGGCTTCAGGCTGTATATCCAGCCCATAAGCATGGGATAACCGGTAATATGGATCGAGGTTTGATTATCGGCGTAGTCTTTTTTCAGTTTCTGTAAAAGCTGGAAGGCCCTTTCGTAGGAGATATTTTCCTTGAACTCGGTGAGGATGATGGTCCCCGTGCCGTCCTTCGAAACCAAGGTGCCGTTATAGGCCGGATTAGAGAAAATATTCTTTTTCAGCACCTCCATCTCTTCAGGATTTTTGGGTACGTCCGGAAACATAAGCGGCGCCACGCTGATCTCGCCCTTTGACTTTGCCGTTACCACCTTGACGGAATGGCTTGCAATAGATACCGTCAGGGCCCTGTATACCTCGTCCCAGAGCTCTATCTCCTGGGTTATCTTCTTCACCTTCGCCAGGGTGGCCTCGTTGAAGATATCCCCGTTATTGGTCTTCACGGCAATCACCACCCCGGAGCCTCCGCTGCCGAAGATCTTTGAAAAGGTCTCATGAAGCTTCAGGTAAGGATGGTCATAAGGAAGCATATCGGTGAAGATCACCTCTCCCTTGATCTTTAATGCACCAAAGAAAAAGGCCGCGGTTATAACAAGGATAAGTGCAAGGACTATCAGCCTGTAGCGGGTCAAAAACCAACTCAAACGATCTAACAATGTCTTTTTGTCTTCCTGTTTCATGATATCTGCCATATCAGCCTCTCAGAGCATATCAATACACAACCCGCGAGAAAGAAGGCGGCGTTTTGCTGTAATCGCTAAGATAGACGGCCCCATCGAGACCGACGGCAACTAAATCTGCCGCGCCTCGCAGTGCAAGCCCGTAGATCCATCCATATTTGATAGGAGGCGTGAACTCGGGGTTTTTCCACGTTGCCCCGTTGTCACGGGACCATATGAACATACCGTCACCCCCGATGGCGATCGTGCCTGTTTTGCTCGATGCCACCGAGTAAAGATGGACCTTCGGCACCGGCACATTTACCCTGGTCCATGTCTTCCCGCCGTCAGCGGTCCTGGTTACATAACCGTCTATACCTACAGCCCATGCGCGCCGGGGACTTTCTGCAAAGACGCCGAAGAGGAAGTTCCCGGCTACCAGCTCACCTGTCTCTTCCGAAATACCGAATTCACCGGCCTGCTTTTTCCACGTTACACCGCCGTCTTCCGTATGGTAAATAAAGCCATACTCGCCTACGGCCCAGCCGTTCTTTTCATCACTGAACGAAACGCCTTTCAGGATATAGTCAAGGTCGCTGAACTGTTTTTTCCATGTCTTCCCCCCGTCTTTCGTGTGCAGG
>MVRS01000228.1 GCA_002067975.1 Syntrophorhabdus sp. PtaU1.Bin058 | reverse complement strand
ATCTTTTTTTTCCGGAACCCGGCAAGGTCCTCTTCCGTATAGCGGAGCGAGGCGTAGACGGCTTCGTTGTGTTCGCCCAGAAGAGGTGCCTTCCCTTTCTGCCACGGTGTTTCGCTCAATTTCGCAGGTGCTCCGGGATAGAGCACCTTTCCCATCATAGGGTGATCGGAGACGGCAAAATATTCACGCGCCCTTAATTGCTCATCCTCCAGGACTTCCCGGTTGGTCAGCACCGGGGTGAAGGCCAGTCTCAGGTCCTGCGCCTTCTTCGTGATCTCCCACTTATCGTGTCCCTCCATCCACGGCCGGACCATCGCATCGAACCTCTCCGGCTCAGCCATACGGGCCGCCGGTCTGGCAAAGAGCGGATCATCCTTCAGCTCCGGCTCTTCTATGAGGGTCGCTATGCTGGGGGTGCCTCCCAGCCCCGGTGTCAGGCTTATCCATCCGTCGCGGCAGGGTACGCTGTAACCGATGGGATATCCGTGAACCGGCCAGGGATTTGTCCTCCTGGAAAGACCGAGGTAGGAATATTCCGATATATGGGCCGCGAGGACGCTGGCCACGGCCTCCATTGCGCCCACGTCTATTTCCGTGCCCCGCCCGCTTCTTTCCCGGTTGAACAGGGCGGCCACGGCGGCAATGAAGCTTACGAGACCGGTTATGTACTCCGACTGCAGTCCTCCCTCGAGGACAGGTCTGTCGAGAGGATCCTCAGGGGTCCTCATGGTGTACATCGCCCCGGAAAGCCCGTAGAGCGTGAGATTCGAGCCTTTGTAATCGCGATAGGGACCGGACCCTCCGAAAGGAGAGATGTGCATCGTCACGATGCCGGGCTGCACCTGTTTTAAGATCTCATCGGACAAACCGAGAGAGGACATCCTTCCGGGGCCGAGGTTCTCTATTACGGCATCGGCCTTCCGGAGCAGTTCCTTGAAGATCCTTATCCCCTCCTCTGTCTCAAGGTTCAGCGTGATGCCTTTCTTATTGGTATTGAGGTAGAAGAAGAGTACGCTCTTTTCAGGATGGGGGTCATCATCGAGGAAAGGTCCCATCCTTCTGGCAGGGTCGCCGCCGTCCGGGTGCTCGATCTTGATTACATCGGCGCCGAAATCGGCGAACAATTTTGTGCAGTAAGGCCCGCCAACCCCTTGCGTGCAGTCTATTATGCATATATCTGAAAAGGCCTGTGCCGTCATCTCGTTTCTCTCACGCCGTCTCTCCGTACTTTTGTTTGAGCCTGGCACGGTAATCTTTATCGAACCATCCGGAACGCTGTTTCTCTATAAGCTCCGTGCGGGTAGGTCTCCCCGGAGGAAGGCCGGGAGTTCCTCCCAGGACTCCCCTGTCCGCAAGGTCCTTCATCTCCTCGCCGGACATGCCGAGAAGGTCCCTGAACACGTACAGGTTGTCTTCGCCGAAGCGCGGGGCAGCCCTGGGCGCAGACCTCTCCGCGTTGGAGAACTTTGCCGGCAACTGCCGTGGTATGGGTCTATCTCCCACGCCTCCGCCGTGATCGATGACCTCGAAAAACCCCCGCTCGATCAGGTGGGGGTCGAGATGCATATCCTTCATCGTAAGAACCGCGCCCGCAGGAACGCCCGCTTTCTGCATGATATCCATTACGGCATAGCGGTCGTGTTCCAATGTCCAGGCCTCTACAAGCACGTCGAGGGCCTCCCGGTTCCGTTGTCGCGCGGGGCCGTCGGCAAAGCGGTCCTCCGATGTCCAGGGCGGATCTCCCACAGCGTCACGGAAACGCCTCCACTGGAGATCATCCTCCACGGCGATCGTCACCCAGCAGTCGTCACCCTTGCAGCGATAGCAACCGTGCGGTGCAGCGGAGATGTGGCGGTTACCCGTCCTGGCCGGGTCTCTGCTGTTCAGCGAGGCGTCCATGACGATCTCGCCGATGTGAGATATCGCCGCCTCCCTGCCCGCTACGTCGATGTATTGTCCCTTGCCTGTCTTTTTCCGGTGGTAAAGCGCTGCCATCAAGACCGCGGCGCCGGTAGCGCCCAGCAGCCAATCCCCGTATGCATGGCCGGAGAGCATCGGGGGGCGGTCCGGGTATCCCGTCATATTGGTGAGTCCCGACATCCCCTCCATTCCCGGCACAAACATGAGGAAATCTCTGAGGGGACCGAAATGACCGAGCCCGCTCAGGGAGACCATTACGATGTCTTCCCTGATCTCTCTCAGGTCGTGGTAGCCGAGACCCCATTTGTCCATCACCCTGGGTGAAAAATTCTCGATCACCACGTCGCTTATCCTCACAAGGCGGCGGAATATCTCCCTGCCTTCCTCCTTCCCCATGTTAAGGCTTATCCCGAGTTTGCCGGCATTGAGGGAATGAAAGATCGAGCCCCTGTTCCACGGCTCCTCTCCCGGATCGTTCTCCGGATATACGTTTGTTCGTGTAAATGCATCGGCGTGCGACGCGGATTCTATCTTGATGACCTCCGCCCCCAGATCGGCCAGTATCCTTGAGGCAATCGGTCCTGAAAAGACCATCGTGAGATCGAGAACCCTTATTCCCTTCAGCAGCGTGTATCCCATCTTTTCCGCAGCATCTCTTCGTTAGTATTTGTACGTATACCAATTAATCGTGCAACCGCTGATTTGGTTCATCAACGTATACCGATTTATTAAAATTGTCAAGCATCCTCACGGGTACCTGCCGGGGACCGCTTACCCACGAGCATCAGGGGGCTTGCAATCCCCATGCAAAAGGCTATGAAGAACCATGCAACGGAAAAGGATTTGAAGATATCGGTGAGGATCCCGAAAAGAGGCGGTCCGAGGAGCAATCCGAGGTTTGCGAAAAACAGGGAAAGACCGAGGCCGAGGCCGGTGGATTTTCCCTGCGATAATTCCCCCACAAGTGCAAGCCAGATCCCGAACCAGCCCATTACCGTGACCCCAAGGAATATGGCCAGCAGATAGAGGAACCATACGGGAGTGGACGGGGTAATGACGGCGAGGGCAATGATTGACGCGGTCCCGAGGAGCGCCACGATTGCGAGCGTGGTCTCCCTGCTTTTAATAATGTAATCGCTGACAACCCCCCACCCTACCCTGCCTATGGCGCCCACCGCGAAAGAGAGGGCCAGGACGAAGCCTGATACTTTGAGGGTATAGTGGACCCCCTGGTTAAGGTACAGTATCAGGTAGGAGGAAAAGGCGAACTGGACTATGAGAAGAAATACACCGGCCGCAGTGACGCAGAGGAAGCGGGTATCTTTCAAGGAAACAAGGGCGTTTTTGAGACCGAGACCATCCGACTGAGCGGCGAAATCCTTTCTTGCGTTCAGGATGTCGCGGAAGAGGAGCCAGAAGCAGACCCCGAAGAGGAGCGCAAGCCCTCCCATCGTCTTATAAAGCAGACGCCACCCATAGAGACCGAGCAACATCGGCAGCACGACGGACCCCACAATACCCCCGATATTGATCCCTGTCTGTTTAATCCCCATGGCTGTTGCCCGGCCGGCATAAGGGAACCAGTCTATCACCGCCTTCGCGGCGGCAATCTGACTGCATCCTACGGCAAGCCCGATCCCCAGCAATACCAGGGCGGGGATGGCGAAACCGGAACCCAGCGAGAATACAAATGTAAGGATTGCTATGAAGATAAACGCCACGGTCATAACCGACCTGACACCCAGCCTGTCGCACCATATCCCCGCAGGGATCTGTGCAAGTGTGGTACCGACACCGATTGCGCCGCAGAGGATACCGAACTGAGTGTTCGACAGATTCATATCTATTTTCAGGACAGGGCCCATTATGCCTATGCTTGAGTAAATGACATAATAGGTAAAATGGGCCGCCCATGCCAGGACGACCACAAACCAACGGTATTGTGCTGCAGTTGAGAAAAAAGGGCAGAACCCGTTCTCCGTCTCAGGCCATTGGCTGCCGGCCATACATCCCTCCGCAATTAACCACTTTGCTCCAGCGCCCATACCGGACATCCGGTGGGGCGAATACCTGTGATTACTATTTTTATTATTGTCATGGACTAAACGTATTTCAGGGTAGTCTTATGGCATATAACGAGGAAGTATATGGTTTTTTCCGATGGCCGGTCAATAGATTTCCGTCGTTGAGGAAAGATTATAATGCAGAAAACCGGACAGGATTGTCTCCCACCCTGCGCACGAGACTACCCTCCTCGAGTATCTCTAAATGGGCCGTAATCTCCGAGAGTGCGTTGAACAACCTTCCGGGCAGCAGGTCCGGAAAGAGCCTGCGGCTTATCTCTGCGGGCGTCTGACCGGGTTTTTTCAGAAGGCGGAGGATCGCCTTTCGTCTCCGGGAAATGACCGCAAGGATATGCCGGGCCCTTTCAGACCCATCCGCGATGATCTCCCCGTGTCCGGGCAGGGCGATCTGCAGGCCCGCTTCGCATGCAGCCTCTAAGGACCCGATATAGGATCTCAGGCTGTTGTATAAAGGCAACGGTTTTGCGTTGCGTTGTATAAGCGGGTTTGATGTAACGGTTTGGAGAAAATCACCGCTGAAGGCAATCCTGTTTTCAACGTCATGGAAAAGGATGCACCACGGGGTATGACCGGGAACGCTTGCAACGGTAAAGACAAGCGTCGAAAGATCGAAGAGGTCCCCTTCCCTGAGGCGCCTGGCGGGTTCTACGCTTTTGGCCAGGGGATTAGCCCTCCGGTAATAATCATCGACCACCCTTACCTCGTCATCTCCCGCTCCCCATTGCAGGAGGAATGCGCGGCGGCCCACTTCCTCTGCATGGATCTCTTTCTCGAAATCAAGGAACCATTGTATCCCCTTTTCACCGACCCATATCTCGGCGCCGCTCATCCCGGCTATTGTCCGTGCGGCCCCGAAATGATCGAAATGCGGATGGGTTATAATGATCCGCTCTATATCCCTGAGTGAATAGCCGGCCTTCCCGAGTCCTGCCTGCAATTTGTCAAGATAGATCTGCTCGTCCGGAGGGACGTCTATCAGGGTGGGACATGGCCTCTCAACAAAGAAGCTGTTTACCACAAAACCGAACATCCTGCTGGCAATCGCAATTTTGTGGATGCCGTATTCGTCCCGCAGCATCGTTTGAATACCTGGTTCAGTCTTTTTTGTTATCGTCATTGCTGATATCGTGAAAGGTGAAGACCGCTCTCGTCCCTTCCGCA
>MVRS01000227.1 GCA_002067975.1 Syntrophorhabdus sp. PtaU1.Bin058 | reverse complement strand
TTGTCCACCGAGAAGGGAAATGCCACCTGGGGTTCCAGCTTGGAGACATCTTCATGGTATACGGTCTCATAAGAGGCGTCGCTGTCGGCGGCAATCATTTCAAAAGGTTGTTCGGTTCTTTCTCTGAGATAGTCAATTGTTTTTTTATCGGGTTCAAAAAAGGCAAACTTTGCCCCTATTTCCGCAGCCATATTACACATAGTTATCCGGCTGGCGATGCTCAGCCCGCTGCATGTCTCGCCTGTGAACTCAACAGCCTTGTACTGGGCAACCTCAACAGAGTACTTGCCTGCAAGGCTCAGGATAACATCCTTCGAGGACACCTTCGGGGGAAGACTGCCTTCAATAACGAATTTGATGGTCTCGGGCACCTTGAACCAGAGCTTGCCCGTCGCAAATACATAGGCCATCTCCGAATGGCCGATCCCTGCGGAGGCTGCGCCCAGTGAGCCGTAGCTGATCGTATGCGAATCAGCCCCCACAACCAGCATACCCGGCAAAATATGCCCCTTCTCGATAAGCACCTGGTGGCACACGCCGGCGTTCTGGCCGTAAAAATACTTTACGCCAAGCCTTTTTACGGCAGACCTGATGAACTTGTATGTCTCGGCATCCCTTACCGTGGGCGGCGGGTTCCAATGGTCAAGAACGCATACGATCTTGTCCGGATCCCAGACCTTGTCCACACCAGCCCCGAAAAGGATCTCGCATATGGGGCCCATGGAATCGTGGACCATTGCCAGATCAAGATTTGCCATCACGTACTCACCCGGCTTTACGTCCTTTTTCCCTGATGCCCTCGCCAGGATCTTTTGTGCTACCGTTGCCCCCATTTGCGAATCTCCTTTCCTGAATTCCAAAATAAATGTTCCATCTTATCTATTCCTGTATCAGTCGCCAAATTCCTATGAAGGGGGTTTTCTCAGGATCTCAAAAAATTTTTTCAGAGTGGTCGTTTTGTCCAGACCTTGTATGATTTCAAGCAGCTCATCTACCTTTTTCCCCTCGAAGACGGAACTGCTCAGTTGACGAAATTTAGCGATCAGTTCGTCCTGGCTCATGGGGTTTTCAGGTTCGCCTTTTGGAACACTCACCTTGTAGGCATAGGTCTCCCCGCTATCAAGCCGGATGACGATCTCGGTCAAAAGGTCAACCGCCCCATGGCCCCATTGAGCGGGGTGCTCAAAATGTATGTGCGGTATCAGATACTGCCAGGAGGACTCCTGGACTGCCTTATCGGTAAAATCGCGCATGGTGATTTCGCCGTTTATAATTGACTTTGCGATGCAATATTCCATGCTGAACTTCGCCTCATAGGCTGTTTTAGGCCTGTGTGCCGTGGTCATACCCAATACGAGCGGATTGATCTTGCATATGATAGAAGCAACCTGTTCGGGTCTGATGCCGTATCTCTGCTTCAGGTATAGTATGGCGTCGATAGCCGGGTGCGTTGCCCTGCAGCAGGGATAGGGCTTGAATCCCAACCCGGTCGACACGATCCACCACTCCTTGCCCAGGTCATCTACGGGGACCATATCCGGGCCCCGCCCTCCGCTGAATACTTCACAAAAGCTGATCTTTCCGTCAAGCACCGACTGATTGCCCGTAAACCCGCTCTGGGCGAGTGTCGCTGCGATCACACCGTTACGCGCCGCATTTCCTGCATGCATCGTCTTGGTCATAGTTTCTACGTTCTTTTTTAAGCCGCTTGCAAGCGATGAGGCGATGCCCAACGCCGAGCAGGTCTGAGAAACGTCAAGCCGTAAGGCCTTTGCACAGGCCGCCGCCGCTCCAAGGGTACCCAGTATCGGCGTCGGATACCAACCGATTTCAGGTATCGACTGACCGATAGCGGCCCCGATTCGATATGTTGTCTCCATGCCGGCTGCATAAGAAAGGATGAGGTCTCTGCCCGACAGCGAAAGCCTTTCGGTGACGGCAAGCGCAGCAGGCAAAATGCACGTTGTGGGGTGAATGTTGTAGCGGACCGCGTTCGCAAAGGTATCATCGAAGTCGAGGGTGTGTCCCATTGTCCCGTTTATGAGGGACGCCAGTTCAGCCGTGGTCATAAACCCTTGGCAGATGCCGCTTGCCTCCATCTTCGCTGCAAGTCCTTTTGCATACTGTGCAATAATTGCGACCACAGGTTCCGAAGCCCCGGCAATGGTGACGCCGAGCCAGTCGAGTATCCCCTGTTTTGCTATATGAATTGCTTCAGGCGGGATGTCTTCATAGACGGTTTCTACGATAAATCCGGCAATCCTCGAGGTGCTGGAATGTGTTTCAATCATTTTTTAATGCCCGTATCAACCCTGTTTTTCAAATATCATCAGCCGGTTCAGCTCCTGAATATTACTCAGCGTGTGCAGTGAAAAGATCATCTGAACGATCCTGTCCATGCGCTCCTTCGACATATAGGGCGCGGCCATATCGGTAAATTTGATTACCAGCTCTTCATCGCTCATCGGGTTTTTGGGATGTCCCTTTGCAAAGTCAACCTGGCACGAATACCTTTGCCCCTGCTTTGTCACTATCTCTGATGTGCCTGCCGTAAGGAACCTGTGGTCAAGGTCGGGATCCCCCTCGAAAACTACCTTGTCGGTCAGCTCGCGTACCCGTGGGTCGGCATACTTTTCCTGGCTGAATTGAGACGGTCCCAGTTGACGTTCCAGGATTGCCATCGCGGTAAGATAGTGAGAGCTGTGGTCCGCCGTCTCCTTGTTGTGGGGATATTTCTTTGCCGGGTCACCGGTATGACGCGCGCAACGCGTGCTTGCAGTGATCCGGACCGCTGCTACATCCGAGGCTTTTATATCGTTTTCCTTTACCAGTTGAAGGGTGGCCGACAGGTGCCCCTGGGCTGAGTAATCAGAGATTATGGATTTAATGCATGCCTCCATGATAGTGTACCGCCGATCCCTGTCTGCAAGCCTGGTGGGCTCGTACTCTCCCGAGAGAAACGTTGTGATAAAGCCGTCGTGTCCCTCAAAGATATTCACAGGACCGGTGAACCCCTGGCGGGCCATCATTGCGGCCATAATGCCGCCGTACGCCATTGCCGGGAATCGCAGGTTCTTGGTCATCGTGTATTCCTCTCCCGAGGCATCGAGAATTCCCAGCACTGCGTGGGTACTGCCGGATATCCCTGCTGCGTTCACCACCTGCTCTGTGTCAAGCCCCAATATCCGGCCGGCCACAAAGGGCATGATATAGGCGCCCCTCGTATCTCCGTTCCAGCCCCGCTGTTCCATCTCCCGTCCAACGATCCCTTCGAGAAACCGGTTTGAAAGATCATAGCCCAGAATGATAGCTGCAATCGTCTCAAGTCCTGAAAGGCCTTGTTTTTCTGCCAGGGCCAGAATGGGCGGGATGACCTCGCTCGGATGATAGCCGACGCGGAAGCCGTTTTCTGCCTCTATGACAACCGCATCATTGTAATCGAGATACCTCGTCATCACGCCGTTTGCCAGTGTCGCGTTGAGGCAGGACGTTTTGACACCGCTGCCTACTATGGTTGCCTCTTTGGGGCCGTCCAGTTCGATAATCAATTTATGAAGCGATCTGTTTGCATCGCTTGCATAACCGCCGATAGCACACCCCAGGGTGTCCAATATCAGACGCTCTGTCTGGTGAATAACATGGGGAGGGATGTCCCGGGAGTTGAAATTCAGGACCTCCTCAGCAAGCTGTCTTGATAAGCTCATTCTTTTCCTCCACGATCTGCTTCCTCGCGCCAAGTTTGGGCACAAGCTTCATATTGTACGCTGTGCTGTCTATACATGTGTATTCCTTATAGTCCGGCTTAGCCATTTCTGCAAAAACATCAGGTCTTCCACTTTTCTCGGATCACCTCGTTGTCACAAATATAAATATATCCTACAATATATCATAGACAATACTAAACGAGTAATTTAATGTCAAGAAATATTTAAAAACTACGGATTTTGTATAAAAGGCGAGTTACATCATGAGGGTTGTGATAGTCTGACAGATGTGTCTGCGGTTCACCGTTTATAGCCAACAGTGACGCACTTTATCATATTTAAGATTTTTTTTCTTGAAGAGCTGTTGCTATCATTTTTACTCATTTCAATATACCATATTAATATATTTAACAATATATTATAAAATATAAAAAAATCTTGACAGCTTGGGATTAGTATGTATTAATTAGCTATGATTTCCGATACACTAAACTATTAATCAAGCGAAGGAGGTTATAGCCATGAAACAACTGATGCGGTGTTTTGCGGTAGGCCTGTTTGTTATTCTTTGGCTGGTTTACAGCATTCCGGCCAGCGGGGCCGATAAAACTTATAAAATACGCCTGACCTTATACTGGCCTCCTTCGCACCATCTGGTAAAAACAGCCAACTTTTTTTCTGATCGCGTGAAAGAATACACCAAAGGCAGGGTGAACGTTGAGGTCTATCCGTCGGGCCAGTTGTATTCCCAGGCAGAGTCGCTAAAGGCGGTCTCTATGGGCAGCATCGAGATGTCTGACGAATTTATGGGAAAGGCCGAGACCATCGATCCTCTGTTCGGTGTAGTACAGACAAATATGTTTGTTTTGACTGACTATCAGATGCTTTGGAGGTACTTTGATCACCCCAAGTTCCGTCAGATAATTGAAGGCCTGTATGTCAATAAAATGAAAGTCAAACCGCTTTTTATCGTTGCCAGCGGGAGCCACATGATGCTGACAAACTCCAAACACCCTATCAGCAAGCCGACCGATCTTAGTAAAATGTTGATCCGCGTGCCTTCCAAGTCCATTCTTGAGATGATTAACATCTGGGGCGGCAAGGGCGTGATTATGAGCTCCGGAGAGCAAATTATGGCCATGCAGGTAGGTACAGTGGATGGATCATGGACAAGTCTCGGGGATGGCGTCTCCCGTCAAATCTGGGACGTACAAAAGTATGCAATGGTCTTCCAATCCTGCGTCACCCACCCATTCGTTATCAATATGAGGTTCTTTAACAGCCTGCCTGCGGACATTCAAAAGGGAATAGAGAAGGCTGCACAGGAGACGCAGGATCACGGGAGAAAGGAACTGGAGAAGATAGAGGCAGAACAGTTGAAGGTCCTGAGATCCAAAATAACCGCGCACGACATGACTCCAAAAGAAGCGGAGATTTGGGCGCAGACGATCCAGCCCTTAATCGACAAGTGGGTCAAGACAACAGGAGAAAAAGGGAAGACGTTGCGGGATGTAATGATGCAGGTGCGAAAGGATGTTCTCGCCGGGAAATGATCCTGGAGATAAGCGTTTAGTTCCGGGACGCTATGCCCCGGAACTAAACGCATTATAGCGGCTTTTGTCGAAGGGTGCGTGCATGAGATCTGATAAGGGCTTGTTTATTCTGATGGACCGGCTGAGCGGCCTGGGGGCTGCATTTGCCTCCCTTGGTTATTCTGTAATGGCCGCGGGCATTTTTGTCTCCGTTGTCTTCCGGTATGTTTTTGCCAATCCTGTGGGGTGGACCGATGAAGTAACGCGATTCCTGCTGGTATGGTGTGTCATGCTCGGCATGGCGTTCACGCTGCAGCAGGGACGACATATCAGGGTAACGACTTTGGTCAGAAATTTTTCTCCGAAGACCCAGAAGATATTGGAATTTATAGGCGACCTGATCGCACTGGTCGTATTGTGTATTTTCGTCTTTAAGAGTTACCAATTTTCATCTTTTACGAAAGACATCGGAGAGGTTTCACAGGGGTCTCTGGCTCTCCCGCTCTGGTGTGCCAATTTAGCCCTCCCGGTTGGAGGGGGACTATTTGTACTGCAGTATATAGTGAAAATATTGAGGACCCTCATGGGTGTCAAGGGAAACGAGGTTCAGGCACACCATTAGCACTGAGTAACTGTACATTCTATTTGCGAGGAGACATACAACATGACGGAAGGTATCTGGGTTTTCCCTTTGCTCCTTGTCCTTTTATTGTTCGGTGTCCCAATCGGTATTGCGTTATTTACGTCTGCCCTGACAGTTTTGCTGGTCAATAACTTCGATGTCATGAACATGGTCCATACCATGTATCAGACATTGGATAGTTTTCTCCTGTCGTCTCTCCCGCTCTTTATGCTCATGGCGAACATTCTCTTCCATGCGAATATCGGAGAAGACCTTTTCGAACTCCTGAATGTCTTCCTTCGCAGGATACGGGGCGGTCTGTCACTTTCGGCTCTCGCGGCCTGCGGATTATTTGCTGCGATATCCGGGTCCAGTGCGGCAACGGTTCTGACCATCGGCATTGTCGCGATCCCTGCCATGCTGTCTCGGGGATACGATAGAAAACTGGTGTTCGGGGCCCTGGGATCGGGAGGATTGCTGGGCGTATTAATTCCTCCGAGCGGGTGGATGATCATTTACGGCGACATTGCAGAGGTTTCCGTAGGAAAGCTGTTCCTGGCCGGGGTGATCCCGGGCATGATGCTTCTGGGTATTTTTTTGACTGTAGCCTATATTCAGTCCAGAAGGACCCACATGCAACCCATGGAACCTGCCACCTGGTCCGAAAAGAAAGTGGCGCTGCGGCGGGCCTTTTCGGCGATCTGGTTGCCGCCTATCATACTTGGCGGCATTTATTCCGGTATCTTTACGCCAACGGAATCCGCAGCCGTTGGCTGCGTATATGCTGCTGCCATCTCGGTAAAGCGGCTGAAGTTAAAAGATCTCTGGCCCATATTCAAAGATACCGTCATTGCAACGTCCATGCTTTTTCTTGTGATCAAAACTGCAGTAGTCTTCGGCTCGTCGCTGACCATGATGCAAATCCCTCAAAAGCTGGCTGCTATTGTTGTAAAAGCGGGTCTGACGCCTATCCCGTTCATCATCGTGATGTCCCTGGTCTACTTTGTGCTCGGCTTGTTTGTTGACGGGATCTGCATGTTGCTTTTGACCCTCCCTATCATCCTGCCCATCCTCGGCGCTTTGAACATCGACCTTGTATGGTTCTGCATCATTGTAGTGATCAACATGGAGGTCGGATGTATCAGCCCACCCTTCGGCGTGAATCTCTTTGTCCTGATGGGTATTGTGAAAGACGCTGAGCTGCCGGAGATCCTGCACGGACTATTGCCGTTCTTTCTCGGTCTGATAGCCTTTCTGATTATCATTGTCAGCTTTCCGGCGCTGTCGACCTGGCTGCCTGCCTTGCTGAAGTAGTGCATAGGCTGACCCGTCCCGATATTTTACCTGTCGAACAAGCCCGACCCGAGGCCGGTTGGTTGCTTAAAAAACCTTATAAATATATCGTATGATATATCGTAAGAGAGGCTAAATTAATAAAATATTATCAAGAAATATTTAAAAAACTACAGGTTCTTTGTAACGGGTGAATTATATCCGGAGGGTCGCGATAGCTTGACGGATGCGCCTATGGCGCACAGCTTTCTTTACTTGAACAGCGCTGCTACTGCATTATATTTTTCCAGGGTGTGGCGTAGATGCAATTTAAACATTTTCTTTAATGCCTTAGGATCTTTCTCCTGAAGAGCCTTCACTATCTTTCTATGGTCGTCCCAGGCCTGTTTAGGTGATTTTTTATTTGCTTTTAACGCTATCGCACGGAACCAATGATACTTGTCGTTCAGTTTAGACATAATCTCAATAAACACTTCCGATTGAGTTGCACTGTAAATAGCGTTATGAAATTTAGCATGATACTCCAGCATTTTGTGTATGTCGCCATCCGGGGCGCAAGCCTTCGAGCTTTCGATACTCTCCTGCAATTCTTCTATAAGGGCAGGAGTGACATTCTCCAGAATCATCGGAACCGCAAATGCTTCAAGCACTTCCCGTATAGACAAATACTGGTTTACCTCCTGTTGCGTGAGCTTCCTGACAGTGTATCCCCCCCGGCCATTACATTGAACGAGCTTCTCCTGTTCTAAAATCAGTAAGGCCTCCCTTACCGGCGTTCGTCCAATGCCAAGTTCTGCTGCAAGCTGCTTATCCGATAGTCTCTCCCCGGGCGTTGATTCATAGAAAATGATCCTCTTCTTTATCTCATCATGCGCCTTGTGCCTCATCGTGTAGCTGCTCATTCCTGTTCCCTTCCGTATGTTATTTACTATAACAATATATTGTATAATATATTCTATTATACAATTCTTATGTATACATAACAATTATTTCATCTGATTTTGTATAAAAGAACTACACATATAGCTATTTTAAATACGTTGAATAATGATGTCAAGGGATGTTTCGTTAAAGCGGGGTAGGGGCTATCAGCCGGTTGTGTTCCACCTTTATGCACCTGTCCATGAAGAAGGTGATGCCGTTGTCTTCTGCGAGTTTCCTCGCTTCTTCATTGATGATGCCGAGTTGAAGCCATATGCATTTCGGTTTGATCCTGACAGCCTCCTCGACAACGGGCAGCAGCACATCGGCCCTCATGAATATATCGACGATATCGATCTTTTCCGGGATATCGGAGAGGGTCTTGTAGGCCTTTTGACCGAGTATATTCTCGTAGCCGGGATTGACGGGGACCACCGTGTAACCGTGAGCAATCAGGTATTTGGCAACAACATTGCTCGGTTTCCCCTCGTCCGGTGATAGACCGACCACGGCAATCACCCTTGATTGTTCCAAGATCTCCTTTTCCCTTTCATCCTGGGATATCATAAAACCTCCACGTTAGCTGACATAACAATACACCCGTAAGGCGAAAAGCCGTTCAACGTTCGACGTTCCTCTATTTCAATGCTTCAAGCGCCTTGATGATGCTTTCCCCGCCGCTGCAGACTTCCTTTTTGTCCCCGTTGCGTATAACGCACGTAGGGGTTGAGTGTATCTTGTCTTCTCTCAGGTAACCCTGGAGAATCTTGAATACGGGTTTTACATCGAACGGCTTGAACGCGATCACCTTTGTCCGGAGGTATGCCTCGAGTTTTTCCTGCTTATTGATATTGGCCTTGGCAGCTTCAAAAAGGACATTTCTTACAGCGAGCGCATGGCGCAGTTCTTTCTTCTCATTTAATACATAGAGAAAATACCGGGCATAGAGCGATGAATATTCGTGTATAGGCGTGTCAATGAATGTGATGGTGACGATACCCCTTTTGACAAGTTCAAGGACGAGATATTCTATCTTGGGTTCCAGTATGCTGCATGACCCGCAATAAAAATCGGTATATAACCTCACGTCTATCTTCCCGTTTCCGAATGCGAGAAAGGATATCTCCTTTGAATCCGCGGTGTCCGGTTGGACCAAACCAAGGAACAGCGCAAATAGTAGCCACGTAACGAAGACCACCGCTCTCAGGGAACCATTACGAACCTTTTCCATACTGTCAAAAATATAATGCAATCTCTTTTTCTTTGTAAAGAGGAAATATAAATACCGTATATAGTAGTTCGTATATCGTATATCGAATGAACCCCGATGAAGACAACCGTTTAGTCCGCAATGGCACATTTGATTTGTACAAATATCGGGATTTGAGCGTGGGGAAACTTGAATTTCTTGAATATTTCGATATACTACCTACGATATACTATATACGATCTTGCAGGGAGGCGTTGTGACCGAAGTCGACACCTGGGGACGAGACCCGCAGGTCCGGTATATGCGGGGTATCTTTTCCATGATAGAAAGCGCGCAGAAAGAGTTATTGCTGAAGTTATCCATTGAACCTCATGATGAGAGACTCCGGCGCTTCCGTGAAACAGCGCTGGGGCTCTTTGAAAAGACGTGGATAACGGCGATGCAGCGGGGCATTGCAGAGAACGAAGAAGACGTTGCCGTTATTTATCTCTTTTGCCTTGCGCGGGCATTGTCCGCGAGGGGCATTGACGTCCCTGCCGGTCTGTTGCCGAAAAATGCCGCCATAGAGAAGTTCATGAGAGAGGCCCTCAAATGATCCGGTTGCGTCTCTTCGGCCGTTGCCGTATCTACCACGATCCCGTATCGCCGGTTCTCAAGTCTCCGGCGCAGGTCGGATGGGACGCGTGGTTCCGTTCAATCGATCTCGTAACGCCTCAAAAGCTGAAGGGTGAGGAATTATTGCGGAGGACCCGCGGATGGTGGACCGTCGAGCCCGATGAGATCGCCGATGTTGTTAAAAGATACGGTCGTCTCGTCGTCGGTGAAAACGGCGAGCTTATGGTTGAATTTGAAGATAAGAAGGCCGCGGATAATCTGTCAAAGGCCCTTTCAGAGAAATTCGGGGAACAGGTACTCCTCTCGCCGTAAATATCCGTCGTTACATCATTCCTTTACAAAGAACTGCATCTTTATCCCTGCAACCTCGATAATGTCGCCGTCTTTCAGGTCATACCGCTGATCGACCTTGTTCCCGTTGACCTTGATATCCTTCCCGCCGGAGGGCGCAATAAAGTAGCCTTCCTTCCTCCTGTTTATCAGGGCCGCAACCTTAGGGGCAAAAAGGCCCTTCAGGCGGATCAATGCGCTGTCGTCCTTGCCGATGGTGGAAATCCTTTCCTTCAGCAGGTATTCCTTTTTATCCGCAGAGCCTTCGATGACGAGGAGTCCGCCGAGGACCTCCAGTTTTTCTGTCTGGGTGATGATCTTCTCCTGGTCCTTGGGGCTGAGGAGTATCGTCTCATCCATTGAGCGGGAGCGGATATCGGATTTTGTTCCCTCCGCAGGTTTCACATCGGTTATGAAATCAATGGTGTGGCTTCCGATAAGGACAACGTCACCGTTGTTCAGTGCCTGCTTGGCAATCTTCCTGCCGTTCACGAACGTGCCGTTGGTGCTGTTTAAGTCTTCAAGAATGTATGCCTCACCTTCCTTGAAAAGCCTCGCGTGAGATCCCGAGACGGCGAGATTTTCAATAACGATGTCGTTCGTGTCCTTTCTCCCGATGGTGTACGTCTCCTGCTCAAGCTTGATCTCTTTGATGACGGCGTCTTTGAATTTGAGCAGAATCTTTGTCATGGGTCACCTCCTGAACCATTCCTTAAAATTTAAAAGGCGATGGAACCATCCTTTTTTCTTTGTAATCTCTGCGACAATGACGGTGATATTATCCCTGCCTCCGTTCTGGTTGGCACGGTTGATGAGGTCTTCGCATGCCGCGACAGGATTATGCAGCGTATTCACGATAGCCAGTATTTCGTCGTCCTCGACCATCCCGGTGAGACCATCGGAACAGAGGACCAGTGCATCTCCTTCGAGGAGGCTCAGTTCGTCAAGGTCTACCTCAACATCCGGCCCGACCCCGAGCGCCCTTGTGAGGACGTTCTTCATCTCGGATTCCCGTGCCTGTTCTTTTGAAATGATCTCCCGCTTTACCTGTTCCGATACAAAGGAGTGGTCGTCGGTAAGTTGTTCCATACTGCCGGCCCTGATGAGGTAGACGCGGCTGTCGCCGACGTGGGCGATGCTCAGCCTGTTGCCCGTGATCAGGGTAGCTGCGACCGTGGTGCCCATTCCGTGCCAGAGGGGATTTCCCTGTGCCGCCTCGTATATCGCCTGGTTGGCAAGACGTACTGCGGAACCGAGCCTGTTCGTCGCCTCCGAGAGGTCATCCCGGTATATCCCGACCTGCAATGGGCGGCCCTCTTTTATCCCGTTGAAATAGTCGCGCATGATATCGACGGCGATCTTGCTGGCAACCTCTCCCGACGCATGACCTCCCATGCCGTCTGCCACGAGCAAAAGCCCGTCGCTCTCGGAAAAATAAAGATTGTCTTCATTGTTCTGACGTACACGGCCCTGGTCTGTGTTTCCGCTGATAACCAACCCCATGTTTATTCTCCGAAGGTCTCCATGTATCTCCCGATGTCGTTCGCCAGTTCTTTACCGCGCTGGTAGCGCTTGTCCTTTTCCTTGGAGAGCAGCCGTATGATGATGGATTCGCAGAACTCAGGCGCAGTGGGAGCCAGATCCCTCACCGGAGGCGGAGGCGAATTGGTGATATTGTACATGAGTGTCGTGATGCTGTCCCCTCCGAAGGGTTTTTCTCCTGAGAGGAGCTCAAAGAAGACGACGCCGAGGGAGAAGAGGTCCGAACGCCCGTCCACCTTCTGTCCGGCAATCTGTTCCGGGGACATATAGCTCGGCGTGCCCATGACCACCCCGGTCTGCGTCCTCGAGGTCGCCATCACCCTCGCAATACCGAAATCCGCTACCTTTATCTCCCCGTTTTTCAGTATCATGATATTGGCAGGCTTGATGTCGCGGTGGACGACGCCGTTCTCATGCGCGTAGTCGAGGGCCGATGCGACGGAAGAGATGATCCGCGTTACCTCCTTCAAGGGGAGAAGGTTCTCCTTCTGCGTGTATTTTGTGAGGTCGGAACCGTCGAGAAGCTCCATTGCCATATAGGCTATCTCGTAATCCTCTCCCACGTCGTATATGGTAACGATATTGGGATGAGAGAGCTTGCCTGCCGCCTCTGCCTCGCGGAAGAACCTCTGCTTGAGCTCTGCCACCTGGTCTTCCTCGAAATCATCATACCTCAGTGTCTTGATAGCCACCACCCTGTTGATCCGCGGGTCTTTGCCGAGATAGACCGTTCCCATTGCACCGCGTCCCAATTCTTTTGCAATCTCATAGCGGCCGAGCGTGGGCTTTGTTTCGGCACCGTCGATGAGGACGGTGGCGTCCTTCCTTCCACCCGATGGGCCGAAGATCACTGTCTCACCGACGGATTTCAGTTTGTTGATCCTTTCGGCAATGTCCTTGAATTCCCCTGCCTGCATGATATGTTCATATACGGCAACGGCCTTGTTGAACTGCCTTTTCCTCTCAAAATCGAGACCGAGGTTGTAGATGAGGTCTTTCACTGATTCGTCCTCGACAGGGCACTTTCTGAATTTCTCAAAGGCCATGTCAAGCATGCCCTGACCCTGAAAAGAAAGTCCCAGCATCTTGTTCGTTTCAACGCTGTCCGCCTCGACGCGCTCTTTTGCCCTCTCCGTAAAGAGGTAGCGGGAAGAAACGGTCACGATGTATCCGACGACAAGGAGGAACGCCGGGTACATGACCTTGAACCAGTACCCGTATTGCACGAGGAGGAACCATCCGACTGCCGACCACCCGAGGAAGAGCGCTGCCGATATGATCGCGGTGATTCCCGCGTGGATCCTCGGCAGAACGAGGGCGAGGAACAGCCCGAAGACGATCAATACGACGAGCTCAAGATAGGATGCCCAGGGAAGGCGTACGATGTGGTTGTTCAGGAGTATGTTGTCTATCACGTTGGCGACAAGGACCCAGGAGGGTATATTGGGCCCGGCCGGCGTGATAAAGGTCGTTCCGATCCCTGTTGCATGGGGTGCAATGATAACGATCCTGTTCTTGAACTGTGTCCCGGGCACCTTGTTGTCGATGACGTCCACAAAGGAGTAAACGGGGAATCCTTTATTGAAGCTGATGAGCATTGTATTTTTCTCATAGGTCGGGATATTGATGTTCTTGATCCGTATCGTGTTCGAGACGGTCACGTCTTTGAGGTCGTAGTTCAGGTACCGGAGGGCAAGCTGCATACCGAAAGAGGGGAAGAGCCTGTTCCCGAAGTTGACAAAGAGCGGTTCGCTCCGCACGGCCCGGTCACTGTCATAGACCACGTTGATATGGCCCATCGCAGCGGTCTGCGAAGCGAAAGCGGCAATAGGAGGGATGATCTCCCTGGCGCTGAGAAAACGATTGGGGTTTGTAATGCCGATGGAGTTATTCTTTAAATATTCCGGCAACTTGATCTCTTCCCTCACCGGCATGGTGCTGAGGGCGAAGAAGAAAGGAAGAACGACCCTCTTGCTTGCCTCTATGGAAGACGATAAGGCGGCGTCGTTGTCGAGTCTTTTTTCAGCTTCCTTCAATACATTGTATAACTCACCGAGCTGTTTATTCTTCAGTTGTCCTGCCTCTCCTTCAAGTCTTTTGAGGATCTCCTGTACCTCCCACAGCCCCTGGTTGGCGTCACTTTCAGAATAAAGGAGATTAACGCCGATCACCTTGGCGTCGTAATTTTTAAGGATGTCGATCATCTCGGCAATGTAGCTCCTCGGCCATGGCCAGCGCCCCATCTTGGCAATGCTTATGTCGTCGATTGCAATGATTGCCAGCGGCGTCGTAGATTCTTTTGCGCGAAGGTGCACGCCGAAATCGTAAAAACGGTATTCCAGTCCTTCGATGGGGCTCCACCGGAACCAGTAAGCCGTAATCGCCAGGAGCATGACGACAATCCCGATGATGAACTCTTTTCCAATGATGTTGGTGATCTTTTTCATAAACTTACCTCATTATCATGTGCATCGACAAGAACCTATCATTGCGCAGATGAACAACTGATGACCCTACCCGTTTTCATTATCTCAAAAAGATTCGCGCATTACAATCAATTTTTTCAGTTATTTCTTATAAATGACAGACAAAAAAGGGCAGGCACGGAGGCCTACCCTTTCAATTGTTTGCAGGTGTTATACGTTAATGTACGGTAAGACAGATATTTACCGCCTCATCCATCCGCTCGATGAACTTGAAGTCCATATTCTCCTTGATGCTTTCCGGTACCTCCTCGAGGTCCTTTTCGTTCAGTTTCGGCAGGAGCACGCTTTTTATCCCTGCCCGCTTTGCCGCCAGCACCTTTTGTTTAATGCCGCCCACGGGCAGTACGAGTCCGCGGAGCGTTATCTCGCCGGTCATTGCAACGTCATTTCTGACGGGCTTGTCCGTCAGGAGGGAGACGAGCGATACGAGCATCGTCACGCCGGCCGACGGGCCGTCCTTCGGAATTGCGCCCTGGGGCACGTGAACATGGAGGTCGTTCTTTTCGAAAAAGTCTTCAGCGATCTGGTAATCGCTTGCCTTGCTCCGTATATAGCTTAATGCGGCCTGGGCGGATTCCTTCATGACGTCTCCGAGCTGGCCGGTGAGCGAGAGACTGCCTTTCCCTCTCATCTTGGTGGATTCGATGAAGAGGATGTCCCCTCCCGTCGGCGTCCATGCAAGGCCTGTTGCGACGCCCGAATATTTTGTCCTTTCCGCTAC
The DNA here is from genome assembly GCA_002067975.1 of Syntrophorhabdus sp. PtaU1.Bin058. GTDB lineage: Bacteria > Desulfobacterota > Syntrophorhabdia > Syntrophorhabdales > Syntrophorhabdaceae > UBA5609. Next base: position 984 of record MVRS01000227.1, on the reverse strand, counting down.
TTCGGCAAAAAACTTGATGGGACCCAGATAGCCGTGTATGGAATCCCCGGTGATAATCTGTTTTTCTGTTTTACCCTGTGCCACGTCCTTTGCCACCGACCTGCAGATCGCGGCGATCTCCCTCTCGAGGTTCCTTACGCCCGATTCCCTCGTGTAGGAGCGGATGATCACCTTCAGCGCCTCGTCCTCAAATTCGATCAGGTCTTCATTGAGGCCGTGTTCGGACCGTTCCTTGGGGATGAGAAACTGCTTTGCTATCATGAGCTTCTCTTCTTCCGTATATCCCGGCAGTTCGAGCACCTCCATCCTGTCTTTCAGGGCCGGCGGGATAGGGTCGAGCATATTTGCCGTTGCTATGAACATGACCTTTGAGAGGTCAAAGGGGACTTCGAGGTAATGATCGCTGAAAGACCAGTTCTGCTCAGGGTCAAGCACCTCAAGGAGCGCGCTTGACGGATCGCCCCTGAAGTCCATTCCTATCTTGTCCACCTCGTCGAGCATGAAGATGGGGTTATTGGAGCCGGCCTTCTTGATCCCCTGGATGATCCTCCCCGGGAGTGCTCCTACATAGGTCCTCCTGTGCCCCCGTATCTCTGCCTCGTCCCGTATACCGCCCAGGGACATCCTCATGAACTTCCTTCCAAGTGCCCTTGCGATCGACTTGCCGAGGGATGTTTTGCCCACGCCGGGAGGACCCACGAAACAGAGTATGGGACCTTTCATATCGGCCTTTAATTTTCTCACCGCGAGGTATTCGAGTATTCTCTTCTTTATCTTCACGAGATTGTAGTGGTCTTCATCGAGGATCGTATTCGCGCCGTCGATATCGAGGTTGTCCTCCGTTGCCTTGGACCACGGCAGCTCCGTCAGCCAGTCGAGATAGGTCCGCGATACGGTATATTCCGCCGACATGGTGCTCATCTTTGAAAGCCTGTCCAGTTCCTTCTCGGCGACCTTGCGGACGTCGTCGGGCATCTTGGCGTC
>MVRS01000226.1 GCA_002067975.1 Syntrophorhabdus sp. PtaU1.Bin058 | reverse complement strand
TGGAGCTCAAAGAAGAGCCTCTCGCCGAATATCTCGCGGTATTCCTCTATGGTCTTTCCCAACGATTGATCGTCATCCTTCAGTATGAGATTGGGTATCTCTCCCTTTATGCATGCCGTGAGGCAGATAAGGCCGGCGTTGTAGGTCCTTAAAAGTTCTTTGTCTATTCTCGGGACGTAATAGAAGCCTTCGAGGTGACCGAGGCTCGTGAGCTTGAGGAGATTCCTGTAGCCTTCCTGGTTCATCGCAAGGAGCAACACGTGATAGGCGTTGTCCTCGCCCTTTATCCTTTTCTGGTCAAAGCGGGATTTCGGTGCTATGTAGGCCTCACAGCCTATGATCGGTTTTATCCCCGCCTCCTGTGCGGTGAAATAGAAATCGACAGCGCCGAACATATTGCCGTGGTCCGTGATACTGCACGCGTTCATCCTGTATTGTTTTGCCAGGTCGAAGAGCCTGTCAAAGCGGATCGCCCCGTCTAAGAGGCTGTACTGCGTGTGAAGGTGGAGGTGGACGAAGTCTGTCATTTATTCCCACTCAATAGTGCTCGGTGGTTTTGATGAGATATCGTACACGACCCTGTTGACGCCGGGCACTTCATTGATGATCCGCCTTGCCGTGATATCGAGAGTTTCAGGAGGGATCCTTGCCCAGTCTGCGGTCATGGCGTCCTCGCTCTCAACTATCCTCAGGGCAATGACGTTTGCATATGTCCGCTCGTCACCCATAACCCCGACCGTCTTTACGGGGATGAGGATGGCAAAGGACTGCCAGATATGTCTGAACATGTCCTTCCTCTCAACCTCGTCCCTGACGATGCTGTCGGCGTCCTTCAGCACGTTGAGCCTTTCCCTTGTCACGTCCCCGATGATCCTGATCGCCAGTCCCGGACCGGGAAAAGGCTGCCTGTGGACGATATTGTCCGGCAGTCCCAGCTCCTTCCCTACGATCCTCACCTCATCCTTGAAAAGTTCCCTGAGGGGCTCCAGGAGTTTTAATCTCATCCTCTTCGGGAGCCCGCCGACATTGTGATGGCTCTTTATCGTGGCGGAGGGGCCTTTAAAGGAGACGCTCTCGATGACATCGGGGTAGAGCGTTCCCTGGGCAAGGTACCTTACGTCGCCTATGCCTTTTGCCTCTTTCTCGAAGATCCTGATGAAGAGGCTTCCGATGATCTTCCGTTTTCTCTCCGGGTCCTTGACGCCCTTCAGCGCCTTCAGGAAGAGGTCTTCGGCATCCACATACTTCAGGTTCATATGGAATTTGCCCTTGAAGGCCTTGAGCACCTCCTGTTCCTCGTCCTTCCTCAATACGCCGTTATTTACAAAGACGCAGTGAAGCTTGCTGCCTATCGCCTTGTGGATCAGCATGGCAACGACCGAAGAGTCAACGCCGCCGCTTAATGCGCAGACAACGTGTTCGTCCCCCACCTCATTTTTGATCTTCTCCGTTGCCAGTTCCACGAACGACTTCGGCGAGAAGAGCCCCTTCACCTTGCAGACCCTGTAAAGAAAATTCCTCAGAATGCGTTTGCCCTTCCGTGTGTGGTGGACCTCCGGGTGGAACTGAACGCCGTAGATCTTTCCCTCCGTGTCCCGGATGACCGCGTGGGGGGAATTGTCGGTGTGCGCAAGGGTGATATAGCCTTTCGGCATCTTGAGGATCTTGTCCTGATGGCTCATCCACACGATATCCCCGTTGCGGACGCCTTCAAGGAGCCTGTCGTTTTTATCGACGGTGATGTTCGCTTTCCCGTATTCCCTCTTGGGCGATTTGTCTACCCGGCCCGAATAGATGCGTGCAATGAGCTGCAGGCCGTAGCAGATCCCAAGGACCGGTACGTCAAGTCTGAAGACCGCGTCATCGCAGACAGGCGCATCATGCTCCGTGACGCTTCTCGGACCTCCGGACAGGATAATGCCTTTTGGATTAAGGGAGCGTATCTTTTCTATCTCCAGGTTGTGGGGGAATATCTCGCAATATACACCCAGTTCCCTTACCTTCCGTGCTATGAGCTGGGTATATTGCGACCCGAAGTCGAGTATTACGATTAATTCCTTGTGGTAGTCCATGGCTGCCTCATTCTATCCTGTAGTTTGGCGCTTCTTTCGTGATGATAACGTCGTGGACGTGGCTTTCCCTTAAGCCCGCCGAGGTGATACGGAGAAACCGGCTTTTTGTCTGCAATTCTTTAAGGTCGCGGCTGCCCACGTAGCCCATCCCTGCCTTCAGCCCGCCTATGAGCTGGTGAATGCATATGGACAGAGAGCCGCGGTACGGGACCCTGCCTTCGATACCTTCGGGCGCTATCTTTGTCTCTATCTCGTCTTCCGGGATACCGTACCTGTCTCTTGATTTTCCTTCTTTCATGACCTCAAGGGAACCCATACCCCTGTAGACCTTGTATGTGCGCCCCTGGTACAATACCATCTCACCGGGCGTTTCATCTGTCCCTGCGAAGAGGTTCCCGATCATTACCGCATGCGCCCCGGCCGCGATGGCCTTTGTTATATCACCGGAAAATTTGATACCACCGTCGGCGATGACCGGTATGTCATACCTGGCGGCGACCTTTGATGCATCGATGATGGCCGTGATCTGCGGCACGCCGATCCCGGCAATGATCCTTGTCGTACAGATGGAGCCCGGTCCCACGCCGATCTTGACGGCGTCGCACCCTGCCTTGATGAGCGCAGTGCAGCCTTCTTTTGTTGCTACGTTCCCTGCAATGATCTGAATATTTTTAAAGGTCCCCTTTAATACCTTTATCGTTTCTATAACGTTTTCCGAATGACCGTGGGCGGTATCGACAACGATCACGTCGCATCCCGCCTTCAGGAGGGCATCAACGCGCTGTTCGCGGTCGCTGCTGACCCCGACGGCTGCACCTACCCGCAGTCTTCCAAGATGGTCTTTGCATGAATAGGGGTACTTCCTCATCTTTTCTATGTCCTTGATGGTGATGAGCCCCTTCAGGTTGAATTCCTTATCGACAACGAGGAGTTTTTCTATCTTGTGTTTGTGGAGGATCTTTTTTGATTCTTCGAGATTGATACCTTCCTTGACGGTTACGAGGTTCTCCTTTGTCATGACGTTCTGGACCTTCTCTTCAAGGTTTGTTTCGAACCTCAGGTCCCTGTTGGTAATGATGCCGACGAGCTTCTTGCCTTTTGTGACCGGGATGCCCGATATCCTGTATTTGGCCATGAGCTCAAGGGTGTCTTTTATCTTCTGTTCCGGTGCGATGGTGATAGGGTCAACGATCATGCCGCTTTCCGATTTTTTTACCTTTTCGACCTCCTGGGCCTGTTCCATGATGCCCATATTCCGGTGGATAATGCCTATCCCGCCTTCCTGGGCCAGACAGATAGCCGTTTTCGATTCCGTTACGGTATCCATGGCCGCGCTCAGCATGGGGATGCTCAGCTTGATCGTCCGGGTAAGGTACGTGGAGACATCCACGTCTGACGGCATTATTTTGCTCATTGACGGCACAAGCAGGACGTCATCGAACGTGAGGCCTTCCCGGAGCGCCTTATCACTTTTTTGTGGCATTGTGCACCTCGCTTATGAATAGATAACTTTTAAAAAAATACCTTTAAAATACCCTATTCCGGAATAGTTATTTAATCTGTATCACTCTATTAAAATACGTCTGTGTCTGAAATATCCACATATAAAAGGCTTGCCATTTTGCTTTGGATTAGTATAATGCATAAGGTCCAAATAAGCAAAAAGATTTTACGCCGCGACAATGGACCGGACAAGAGGATGCCGTGCAATTGCTGGATGTTACAGACCTGAATACGTCTTTCTTTATTGACAACAATGTCATGCATGCTGTTGACGGCGTGAGCTTTTCCGTTCCCAAGGGAGAGATCTTCGGTCTTGTGGGCGAGAGCGGCTGCGGAAAGACCATGACCGCCCTGTCTGTCATGAGGCTCGTTCAGCCCCCCGGCAGGATAGTGAAAGGGCAGGTTGTCTTTGAAGGCAAGGACCTTCTCGGATTATCGGAACGGGAGATGGAAAAGGTCAGGGGAGACAGGATAGGAATGGTGTTCCAGGAGCCTATGAGCGCCCTGAATCCCGTGTTCCGTGTCGGCGAACAGATCAGCGAAGCGATCATCATACATAAAAATGTCGGTAAAAAAGAGGCTAAGGACAGGGCTGTCGAGCTTCTGAAGCAGGTCGGGTTTGACGAGCCGGAGAAGAGATATAGCCAATACCCGCACCAGTTAAGCGGCGGACAGAGACAGAGGATCCTGATCGGGATCGCCATATCATGCGGCCCGTCCCTTGTTATTGCCGATGAACCCACGACCGCCTTAGACGTGGCGACGGAGTCCCAGATCATCAACCTGCTTGAGAACCTGGTGAACGATTCTGCCATGTCGATGATCTTTATTACCCACAACCTCAATATAATGAGGAAACTGGGCAAGAGGATAGGGATCATGTACGCAGGCAGGATGCTTGAACAGAACCTTGTCGATGTCTTTTTCAGGGAACCGCTTCACCCTTACAGCAAGGGACTGCTTTCGTCCATTTACGGTCTTGCGGGCAATCAAAAACGTCTTACGGCCATCCCCGGTTCCGTTCCGAAGCTTGCCGAACTCCCGCGGGGATGTAAGTTCCATCCGCGATGCCCTTACGTTATGCCTGTCTGCAGGGAAGAGGAACCGGTCATAAAAGAGGTAGGAAAGGGACAATGGGTCAGGTGTTATCTGTATTAGACCTGCAAAAGGTCTACGAAGTAAAACGATCTGCCTTTTCAGTGCAAAAAGACCTTATCAATGCCCTGTGCGGGGTGTCTCTCGAGCTTGACAAGGGAAAGACCACGGGTATTGTCGGCGAGAGCGGTTCCGGCAAAAGCACGCTCGCGCGGTGCATACTGCTCCTCGAAAGGCCTGACGGCGGGACGATCTCCTTTCTCGGCCGGGACCTGCTGAATATGCCGAAGGGCGAGCTCAAGGCCCTGCGAAGGCAGATGCAGATCATCTTCCAGGACCCTTATTCATCGTTAAACCCCAGGAAAAGGATCTTCGACACCATAGCAGAGCCGTTGCTTTTTCACGGGATAGTCGACAGGAGGGACGTAAAGGACAAGGTCATGGAGATCCTGAAGAACGTCGGCCTTGACGAGGATTTTATAAACAAGTACCCTCATGAGATGAGCGGCGGCCAGCGTCAGAGGGTTGCCATCGGGAGATCGCTTACCACAGACCCCGCTTTGATCATTGCCGATGAGCCCGTTTCTTCCCTCGATGTGTCGATCCAGGCGCAGATCGTCAACCTCTTTCTCGATATCAAGGAAAGGACCGACATCGCGATGTTGTTCGTGTCGCACGATCTCAACGTCGTACGGTTTGTCTCCGACGAGATCGTCGTTATGTATAAGGGGAGGGTGGTTGAGGCCGGCCTTAAGGACGAGGTCTTTCTGGGTCCGCTCCACCCCTATACAAAGATGCTCATCAATGCCGCAAAAGGAGAGTACTCCCGGAGAGAAGAGGATACCTCTTATGATAAGGGCAACGGTTGCCCCTATTATGCGCGGTGCGAAGAGAGAAAAGACTGCTGCCGCGAATCCGTCCCGCCTCTCACAGGCAGTAAAGACCACAGCGTAGCCTGCTTTTCGGTAAGTTAATCCCGGGTTTTTTATCAGGATGAGCATCGGTATCAGGCTTACCATTCCCAGTACACCCATCCCCCCTCCAGCAACTTTCACCAGCGATCAGTAATAAAGGCGGTTTACTGTGTTTTAACATTGAACATAGAACGTTGAACATTGAACAGACTATTCCATGAGCCATGAGCTGTATTTCTGCCGAACGCATTACGCCGAACAGTCCTTTTGGAACCTCGATATACGATATACGAACTACGATATACGGAAGTTTTTATTTCTTCCGGTATGGTTTCAACATAGCCAGTATATCCGGATGCACCTTTTGACCTAACGCAATAGCCCTGTCGATGTGGTATATGGCAAGATCATACTGTTTTGCGTACAGGTATATGGTACCAAGATTATTATGGGCGGCCCCGATGCCGGGGTTCAGCTCAAGGGCCTTTTTATAGGATGCAACGGCCTCGTTCTGCCTGCCCGTTGCCAGATAGATATTTCCCAGATTGCTATACGCCTCTGCATACCCGGGATTTATTTCAACGGCCTTCAGGCAGGCGTTCTCTGCGTTGCGGTAATCCTGCATCGAAAGATATGTCGTGCAGAGATTGTAGTACGCGCGTTCGTTCCTCGGTTTAACCTCTATGGATTTTTTATAGAGCATTATGGCCACATTCTTGTCCTTTTCAAGGTACAGGATGCCCAGCAGGTTATAGATGTCGTCCATCCGGGGATTGATCTGTATGGCCTTTAAGCAAAAAGGAAGCGCCTTGTCCTTATGGCCTGTGGTTGCATATATCCGGCAGAGATTTGCATTGGCCTGGTCATAGTTGGGACTTATTGCGATCGCGCTGGTGATGTCTTGCGTTGCCTTGTCATACTGTTTGTTCACGAAATATGCCGCCCCCCTGTTGTTGTATGCTATGGAGCTCAGAGGATAATTCTTTACTACATTGCCCCAGAGCGTGACCCCGTTCTTCCAGATATGCGTGAGATTCCATGTAAGGACACCAAGGGTACACAGGGCAAAGATGGTGATTGCCGTAAGCAAAATTTTCAGGGGTCCTGCATATCGCCATTGCCTTCTGTAAAGATATAAAAACCCCTCGCCGAGGATATAAAAGATGCCTATAAGGGGAATATAGGTATACCTGTCGGCAGCGAACGCATGGCCTACGGGCAGCAACTGCAGCACCGGAAGGAGGGTCAGGAAATAAAACATAGAGCCGAAAGACACCTTCCTGGTGTAGCGCGTTGAATAGATTATAAGGGTTGCCAGGGCTGCGACAATGAACGGCGACAGGAGGAATCTGCTCATCATGATCTCAAAGTGTTTTGTGGAATACATATACAGGCAGGATAGCTTTACGGGAAAGACCATCTTTTCGAGATAAAAGACAAGACCGTGAAAGGCGATCAGGATATTTCTGAACGAAGAATCGCCGGTGTAGTCAACCCTGATGGCTCCCTGCTGGGAAAGCAGGGCAAAGATCCCGAATAAGAGCGATAACGCGAAAAAGGGGATCTTATTTTTCAACAGGCCAAATGATATCTTTCTGCCTGAAAAGTAATCGAGCAATATGAGCACAAGGGGAAGGGTAACGGCCATGGACTTGGAGAGAAGCGACAGGATAAAGAGCAGTAAGCTGAGGCAGTAGTATTGCCTTTTTTGTTCTTTAAGAAAGCTTACGTAGCTGATCATTGAGGCCAGAAAGAACAACGCATAGAGGACGTCCTTTCTTCCCGAGATCCATGTAACCGATTCAACGTGAAGAGGGTGGATGCCGAAGAGCAATCCTACAAGACACGAAACAATGATGCTGTCGCTCAACATGTATATCAGCAGAAAAACCAGGACGCAGTTCATCAAATGGATGATGAGGTTCGTTGCGTGATACGCCGGCGGGTCCGGGCCGAAGAAGTGGTATTCAAACGCAAAAGACAGCAGTGTGAAGGGATGGTAGTTCCCGAAGAAGAACGTGGTGAAGATCTTCTTCATATTTGGAAGGGACAGTTCCTGCACCATCTTGTTGGTTACGATATAGTCCTCGTCGTCCCACACAAAACCGTTCTTTAAAGACGGCATATAAACGACAGAGGTAACAACCACAAGGAGGGAGATGGCGAGAATGATCTTGTGTGCCTTTTGAACCTTCATTTATCGGAAACACCCTTTTATCGGCAGAGGATCAAGCATCGATTCATTTTTGCTCTATTTTAAATCCATTGCAACAATTTTATCAAAATATCTTCGCATCATTTTAAAATGTAAAAGCGATTCTTTCCCGGCGTTATGACGGAAATGAGAAGTAATTGACAAAAAAACAGAAGCGTCATAGAATCGTAATCCGGCAATTATTTTAGCAAATATGAAGAAGAATATAATTACTACACTTTGTGTCTGTGCCGTCATCTGTCTTTTGTTTGCCGCAGGTGGATTGACGGTTTACATGTGGGTTGCAAAAAGCCCTTCCGCAGTCGTCCTTTTCCCTGAAAAAGGGGCGCAGTGGATACGATATCCCGATACATTTAATCTCTTTGCCCAGCCTGCCCAAAAGGCACATATTGTTTTTCGCAGGAGATTCACTGTTACCACGGTCCCGGCTGAAGCGATTATGGTTGCCAAAGGCCTGAGAGAGTTGCAGGTCGAGCTTGACGGGAAATCGCTCCCGTTGCCCCTATCGGGTCCGGAACGCTGGAAGGAACCTGTGACCGTTGATATCGCAAAACAACTGAAGCCCGGCGAGCATGTACTGGATATATCGGTAACGAATCTCTATGGCCGGCCTTCGCTCCTCATGTTTTGTCCTTCTCTGGACATTTATTCAGATACGGATTGGGATGTAAGCCGTGACAACGGGGCGCAATGGGTCAAGGCGGTATTGTCGAGCAAGATCATTCCGCCGAAGATCACGCAGGTGCTTCCTCCCGTGTGGGAGATGATATACAGGAAATACCCGGTATTTGTCCTGATTTTCATATTCGTCTTTTTTTGCCGCCATGTTTTTGTTGCAAAATGGGAATTATATAAACACGCTTTAACGCCGGCGAGATTACGCTGGCTCTTGCTTATTGCATGGACCGTTCTCTCCGTCAACAACTTAATAAAACTGCCTCTCGGTGTCGGCTTTGATCCCCACCTCCATGTTCAATACATTCTCTATGTGGCAAAAAATATCCGGGTGCCCCTTGCAAACGATGGGGGTGCGCAATTTTTTCAATCGCCGCTCTATTATATGATAGCGGCGCTGTTTTACCGTGTCCTGGACGGATCCGTCGAATACGGGAACGTCCTGCGGATCCTCAGAATCATCCCGCTTTTTTGCGGCGCAATGCAGATAGAGATCGGGTACAGGACCATGAGGACCGTCTTTCCGGACAGAAAGGAACTCCAGGTCATAGGGACTATTCTATGCGGTCTGGTACCTATGAATTTCTATATCTCGCAATATTTTGGAAATGAGCCGTTATCAGGATTGTTTTCGGCCCTGACATTATTTTTATGTATAAAAGGCGTTACACGGGGAAGACGGGATTTTTCAATGCGAGACGCACTTTTGCTGGGCGCATCTCTCGGGCTTGCACTCCTTTCCAAGGCGTCCGCATTCCTCCTTGTGCCGATTGTAGTATTTTTTTATCTGTCATTTTTCAGAGGCATGCAGGTCCGGAAGGATACTGTCAGGTTTTCATTGGTTACGTTTGTTGCTGCCTGTCTTATTGCCGGTTGGTATTACGTGCGCAACCTTGTTCTATTAAACAGAATATTTGTAGGAGGATGGGAACACGCGACAAATTTTATCTGGTGGCAGGATCCAAGTTTCCGGACATTGGGAAACTTTATACATTTTGGTAAGGCCCTTACCTATCCCGTGTATTCGTCCATCTACGGTCTATGGGATGCCCTTTATTCGACGTTCTGGCTTGACGGGATGCTGAGCGGGCTTATAGCCTTTCCGCCATGGAACTATGACTTTATGCTCTCGAATGCATGGCTCGCACTACCCGTGACATTTGCAATCTTAACCGGGATCATTTACGTCTTCATATATCGTCCACCAACAGGTGTTCTCGCCGTATCGACCATTTTTGTCTATATCGCGGCAGTGGGTTACCTGTATGTCGTTGTACCCATTTACAGTACGGCAAAGGCTACTTACCTGCTTGGAACGATCCCCTGCTTCGGTCTTCTTGCAACATATGGCTTTGAGGTATTAATGAAGAACAGATGGATGAAAACC
>MVRS01000225.1 GCA_002067975.1 Syntrophorhabdus sp. PtaU1.Bin058 | reverse complement strand
ATCTCTGCATGCTTTGACAATGGCGTCACTAATCACGGGCAGGAGCATGCCAAGTTCCCTGTTGGCGATCGCGGCCGCCTCTTTAATCGCCGATATGGCCCTTATCAACACGGGAAATTCCGATATGGGTATGCCGGTAATGGGAAAGTTCTCTATGGCCCGTATGGTCTGCACACCGTAATATGCATCGACCGGGACATCCTTTTCGCCGAGGCTGTCATGTTCCTTTCTGTATTCCATCGCATCCTCCCTCCATGTCCTCAAGAATGGATATCAGATTATTTCAACAAGGTCACGTCATGTCAAGGAGAAATAGCTGCCGGCTGTCGATCAGCAAACAGCAGGAAATAACAGACAGTAAGGGGTGGAATATGAGATATTATTTTTTACAGATAGCTGAAAGCTGACGGCTGTCTGCTATAGAATCAGTGCTATCTGTATATCCATCACGTTCGTGCCGGTCAGGCCCGTTATGAGCAGGTCGTCGATGCGTTTAAAGAAATTATAGGAATCGTTGTTCTGCAGATACTGCTCAGGGTCAACACCGATTGCCCGCGCCTTTGCAATCGTCTGCCCGTCTGCGATGGCCCCTGCTGCATCGGTCGGCCCGTCGGCGCCGTCGGTACCTGCTGAAAGGAAGGTAATCCCGTCCCTGCCCTCGATCTCTTCTGCAAAGGCAAGGGCAAGCTCCGTGTTTCTTCCGCCGCGCCCGCTTCCAATGACCGTTACCGTTGTCTCTCCTCCCGAGACTATGCAGACCGGTCTTTTGCCGTCGCCAGTCCCTGGCTCTCTTTTCCTCCGCTCCAGAACCTCGATCGCCTCTCTCGCGAGCCGGCGGCCCGCATCCCGCGCCTCTCCACGGATCTCCGCAGAGATGACCGCGGCATCAAACCCAAGCCGGGTCGCCTCTGCCCTTGCCGCTTCGATTGCGCCTTTGTTGCTCCCGATGATCACGTTGTCTACCTTCTCAAAAACAGGGTTCCCTTCCTTCGGCGTCTCGGCAAGAAGTCCCTGCAAGCCGCTCTCCAAGACCTTCATGACGCTCGAAGGCATCTTTTCAGCCAGCGTATATCTTTCAATTACCTTCAATGCGTCGGAATAGGTTGTTCTGTCAGGCGAGGTCGGCCCTGAAGCGATGACGTCCAGCCTGTCCCCGATGACATCGGAGAGTATCAGCGATATGATATGGGCAGGATATGCTATTCCGGCGAGTTTTCCCCCCTTGACATCGGAGATATGTTTTCTCACCGTGTTGAGCTCATAGATATCCGCCCCTGCCCTGAGAAGCAGGTTGGTGGCCGCCTGTTTCTCCTCAAGGGTTATGCCGGCGCAGGGGGATACGAGAAGCGCCGAGCCGCCGCCCGAGATAAGGCACACAACAAGGGTCCGGTCGTCAAGGTTGCGTACAAGTTCCTTGATCTCCCCGGTTGCCCTCACGCCGTTTGCATCGGGCAACGGGTGTCTCGCTTCATGGATCTTTATCCTGTCAACAGCGACGGCCTGTTTTATCTGTCCGTATGTTGTGACGGCTATCCCGCTGCTGATAAGCCCGCCGGCGTTGTCGGCCAGCGCCCTTGCCATCGGGACTGCCGCCTTGCCGAAACCGACTACAAGGAGCCTGTTGCAGTTTTTGTTTTTATAAAAAGAGGATATTGCTTCCGTGTGAAGGGCTACCGCCCCGTAAGGGTCCGCCGACTGAAGCGCCGCTCTGAAAATCCTTACGACCTGCTCTCTCTGTGTATCCATCCTCATACCCGTCACGTGGTTAAAAGCGTCAACCGGCTATGAAATTCAGTTTCCAGGCCTGTAAATCGGGATTACGTAAGGACCCTCCGGGATCACCGCAACGCGCCTGTCGTTTTTTACTGCGACGCATTCTTCGACGGCCTCCTCCAGTGATCGTATCCTCCTGACGCCCGTTAGTGCGTGCCCTTCAACCGTGAGGCCTTCGCTGTAGAGGTGTATGGTCCCGGCCTTCATCGCCTTGGCCTGCATGACCGATTCCCATTCATCGATAGAAGCATACTGTTTTTGTGACGTTTCTTCAAGGAACCTGTCTATGCCGGCGTCGATCAATCGTCTTTGCGATTCAGCGTATTCCGCGGTCCCCAGGCCTTCAGAACATTCCGAGACAATGAAGAGGTCACCTCCCGGCGCGAGGATGCCGGCAGCGCCTACCACTCCCTTTACGGTCTGGTAATAATTCCGGTCAAGGGGGTAACCCGCAGCGCTTGTGATGACTGTTTTGTATCTTCGCGGAACAGGTATCTCAAAATAGGGACGGGCAAAGGAGACTGCGTCGAGGTGACTTTGTCTGATCTCACCGAAGTTGACAAAGGACAGGTTGCGGTCTTCATCAATGACCGTATTGAGTGCGAAACCTCCCCCGGCCATTTCGACTATGCACAACTGCTCCTCGTGAAGGGGGTTGCCGTCGAGGACGCAGTTCGCTATCCTCTCATGGTTCAGTATCCTCGTTGAGTGCAATATCCTGATCGTATCCTGATGGGCGATCCCGGGCGCGATCAGCTTTCTTCCGCCTGAATAACCGGCCATGAAGTGGGGCTCGACAAGACCGACCGCAATCCGTACCCCTGCGTTTACAAAGCGGCGGTCCAGCCTTACCGGCGTCCCGAAGGGCGTAGTCCCCAGGAGGACGTGGTCTTCGTCTTTCCCCGCAAAGTGGTTGACCACCTTCACGGTCTGCAGCACCCAATCGCTCCCTATCAGCTCGCTGAGTTCTTCTCCCTCATTGGGCCTGTGGAGGCCCGTCGCAACGAGGACCGTTATTGAATCAGGGCGTGCGCCTGCATCGATCAATTCCCCGATAAGCACGGGCAGTATGATCCCATGGGGTACCGGCCTCGTATTGTCACAGATAAGGATGCAGATGTCTCTTTGTCCCCGGATAACCTCCTTCAGGGACTTGCTCCCCTGGGGGTGTGAAAGGGCCGACCTTACTGCCTCCGCTGGCTCTTTAAGCACGGGCATCGTCCCTTTCCGGATCACGTCTGCCCGGAGTCCGTCAGGGAGGTCCACGGATAACCCTTTCCTTCCGTATCGCATCACGACATGCATGAATGACCCCCTGAAAGTTCACCGATCCTGCAAACAGATCGTTAACGGTTTTTCTATTCTTCTATGTATTCAGGCGCTACGTACCGGTCGCGCGTTCAATACCGAGATAAACAACATCAACGAGGTCTTTGAGCATCTTCTCGCTGATGGCAAGGGGCGGCATGAGGACGATCACGTCACCGAGCGGCCTGATGATGACCCCTCTCTTACGGGCCTCCCATATGACCTTCTGCCCTATCTTTTCTTTGGATGGATAGGGTCTTTTCGTTTTCCGGTCCTTGACCAGCTCGATGCCGACCATGAATCCCCGTTGCCGTACCTCGCCGACGTGCGGCAGATCGTAAAACCTCCGCAATTCCTTTTCCAGCAAGGCTATCTTTCCTTTAAGCTTTTTGAGGGTCCGCTCTTTTTCGAAAAGCCTGATATTCTCTATTGCCACGGCACAGGCAAGGGGATTGCCCGTATATGTATGGCCATGGAAAAATGTCTTGAACTCATCAAACCTGCCGAGGAAGCCGGCGAAGACCTCTTCGGTTGTGAGCGTCGCTGCGAGGGGGAGATATCCGCCCGTGACGCCTTTGGCAAGGCAGAGAAAATCCGGCTCCACAGACTCCTTCTCGCATGCGAACATTGTCCCTGTGCGTCCGAACCCCGTCGCCACTTCATCGGTTATGAAGAGGAGATCGTTCTCCTTTGCGATCCTCCGGATGGCGGACAGGAACCCCTCCGGCTGCGTTATCATGCCTGCCGCGCCCTGGACAAGCGGCTCAATGACTACCGCGCATATCTCGTCCTTATGCTGCCGGACAATATCTTCGAATTGTTCCACGCACGCCATGCCGCAGGTTTCCCTTTTCAGCTTCAACGGACAGCGGTAGCAATATGGTGACGGAGCCTTATAGGTCTTGAAAAGCAGTGGCCTGTAAACCTTGTGGAAAAGGTCTATGCCGCCGACGCTCACCGACCCGATCGTATCGCCGTGGTAGCCGTTCGTAAAGGAGAGGAACCTCTTTCTCTTCTTCTCCCCTTTCTGCTGCCAGTACTGGTATGCCATCTTGAGGGCGATCTCAACGGACGTTGAGCCGTTGTCCGAGTAGAAGACCTTTTCGAGGCCGCGGGGTGTTATATCAACGAGCATCTTCGCAAGGAGAGCGGAAGGAACGTTGCCGAGGCCAAGGAGCGTCGAATGGCAAAGTGTCTCCGATTGTTTTTTGATCGCGTCTACAAGCTCTTTCCTGCCGTGTCCATGTACAAGGACCCAGAGCGAAGAAACGCCGTCGATATACCTTTTCCCCTCGGTATCGATGAGGCAGCAGCCCTCTCCCCTCTCAATGATCAGGGGCTGCATGTCCGCGTAATAATCCTGCATCTGGGTAAAGGGATGCCATATATATCGCTTATCCCAATCTGAGAGTTGTTTTTTGCTGTACATTAAACCTCCACTCTAAAAACCGCATAGCGCTAAGCGCATAGCGAACGATTGTAGCGCTTTGCCCTCTGCGCTTTGCTGCTTTAAATCAGTTTCATCTTCTTCCCGGCGTCGATGATGGTCTCTATGGTATAATCCATATCGTCCTGCGTAAACCCCCGCACAACCGTTAACCGCAGCCGCGACGTGCCTTCGGGCACCGTAGGAGGACGGATCGCCTGGAGAAACAAACCCTTTCTCATAAGGTTCTCCTGCATCCTGAGGGTCTTTGCGTCCTCGCCGACAACAATGGGGATGATCGGCCCGACGCTCTCCTTCAGGTCAAGGCCTGCGGTATTCAAATGCCTCCTCATGTAATCTATGTTTTTCCATAGTTCATCTTTATAGGTGGTATCCTGCCGTATCATCTCAAGGGCCGTCATGGCAACCGCGAGGGAGGATGCCGGCAATGCCGTTGTGTACATAAACGTCCTCGCCCTGTTGACGAGGAAATTGATGACAATCTCATCTGACAGCACAAAGGCACCGAAGGAACCGAGGGCCTTCCCGAAGGTTGCCATGTGGACATCCATGGAGCCTGACAGACCGAACAACTCTTCAACGCCTGTACCCTTCTGGCCAAAGATACCGGTACCGTGGGCATCGTCCAGGATTATATGGAAACCATATCTTTCCCGGAGTTCGAAGATATCGGACAACGGCGCGATATCACCGTCCATGCTGAAAATCGATTCGGTAACAACAAAACGTTTTCCCGTCGACCTTTCCCTTTTTATCTTCTTTTCAAGGTCATTTATGTCCCTGTGTTTGTAGATAACCGTTCTCGCCCGTGAGAGCCTCATTGCGTCTATAAGGCTTGAATGGTTCAACTCATCGCTGAATATAACGTCGTTGCCGTCGGTCAACGTGGAGATTATCGCTATATTTGCCATATATCCGTTAGAGAAGATAAGTCCTCTCCTGTAACCTTTATACCTGGCTATCATCTTTTCGAGTTGCCCGTAGAGGTCAATGCTCCCTGAGACGCTCCTTGAAGAGCAGGTGCCTGCGCCGTATTCATCGATCACGTCTTTTGCCGCCTTCAGGATATCCGGGTGCGCGTGCAGGGAAAGATAGCTGTTTGAACAGAGGTTAAGGTATATCTTTCCGTTATAGAGGATCTGCGTGGAGGTTACAGGCTTAATATATCGCAACTGCCTGTAATTCCCCTTTTTCCTGATCTCTTCGAGCCTTCTTTCAAGTCGTCTGTGCATCGTATATACCCGATATAAAACACATACATCAACAACCCTTAACAGTCAACAGCTATTCACGATAGGTTAACTTAAACGAAAAAAAACAGGGTGGATCGAACGATCCACCCTGTATGATATGCTTTAATTAACCCTTGATGACCCTTGGCAATATCATCTGGTGCTGCGGACAGATCGATGCCGGGTTCTGGTAGCAGCAGTTTGCAAAGGCGACAAAATATTTTCTCAGGTCTTTCATTGCCACGACCTCATCAACAAGACCCGCCTTTGCGCAGTGCGACGGTCTCGAATTGTCGTAGTATGACTTGACCAGTTTGTTCATCTGTTCAATAACCGGCCCAAGAGGCTTGCCTGCATCTTTCTCTTTCACAAGCCTTCTCGCAAAGCTTGCCGCTGCAGCGGTCTCGCCGTGCATAACGTAGATCTCGGTGGTTGCTGTGCCGAGGGTGAAGCAGTTGTTGTTGTTCGCCTGCGGCCCTGCCATGATATAGTGGGCTGCCGCGGTGCCTTTTCTCAATACGATGGTCATCATGGGAAGATCGCTCTGCTCGATGGAGTAGATGAGCGCCTGACCCAATCCGAGAAGTTCTGCCTTCTCCGCGATGTCGCCGACATCGATGCCCGATGTATCCTGTATCCAGATCATCGGGACCCTGTCCCTGCCGCAGAGGGTCACGAACTCGTTGACCTTGATGAGCCCCTGGCGGTAGAACTTGCCGCCTATCCCGGGATAGGGTGCATATTCCGGATAGCCTTTCGGCATCATGCCCTGCCTGTTCGCAACGATGCCGAAGAGGAAGCCGTCAACCTTCACAAGGCCGGTATAGAGCTCCGGGCCGTAGCCGGGCCTGAACTCCATATGCTCGCTGTTGTCCACAAGCCTTGCCATGAACTGCTCGACGTCATAGGTCATCTTCTGGTTAAAGGAGACGATGCTGTATAGATCCTCTGCAGAAAATTTCGGTTCTGCCGGCTCTGCGACCCTGAAGAATTTGTAATGGTTATAGGCGGGCAGATAGGTGACCCACTCTTTTACAGCGTCAAGTATGGCTTCCTCGCTCTGGAAGACCTGTTTGAAGAACCCTGTATGGTCATAATGTATCTCAACCCTGCCGGGAGGTACTGCCTTGAATTTTCTCGTTGCATCGATGAGCTGTTCTGCTGTTTCCTCATCGAAATAACCCTTTGGCGACATGCCGCTTACGATGCCGGCGCCGCCGACGGCAATGTTGCAGTCCTTGTGTGCGAGAAGCAGTGTCGGAGAGATGCCCTGATAGCCACCGCCGGCCGGGTTCGTTCCGTAGATCGCGGCAAGCACGGGGATGCCCAGTTTGTTCAGCTCTGCATGCCTGAAGAAGGTAGTTCCGCTCCCTCTTCTGTCTGCATACATCTTCTCCTGCTCGGGCAGCTTCACGCCGCTGCAGTTCACGAGCCATACGAGGGGGCAATGGAGCCTCTTCGCAATATCTGTAACGCGGAGGATGTTGTGCGGCTGGCCTGCTATCCAGGCGCCCGCCATGACCTTATTATCAAAACCGATAATGACGCACCATCTCCCGTTGATCCTTCCGAGGCCGTCCACAACACCCGTGGTCCCCGATTCTTCGTTCAGAGGATCATATAAGGTGTGAAGCGGGGCCCATGTCCCGGGATCCAAGATATATTCAAGTCTCTGGTGTACCGTCCATTCACCTCTCTTGTTCAAGGTTTCCTTTGAAATACCGGCGTTGTGTGCCTTCTCAACGAGTTCCGCAATCCCCTGCTCGACTTTCTTGATCTCCTCAGCGTTCGCTTTATTTTCCTTGGCAGCTTTAGTCCATTCCTGCATCTTCGCAAAATAAGGTCTCATACATACCTCCAGTGGCTTTTAAAGTATTTGTAATAATTTTCACAATTATATTTTTAAACGCCCATCTTTGTCAATATAAAATGAAAAAAATATTCATGCCTTAAGGTTTCTGAAGGATAGCACACAATGTCCCTTGGGCGCATATTGGGGGATTCTTCTATCTATTTGATATTTTTCATTAATCAATGTTTTTGTCTCAGCTTTCAGCTATCAGCTCATAGAAACTCGATACTCGTCGCTAGTCGCTCGATACTCGTTACTGAATGCTGCCAATAAGAACAGAAGATGAGGGGATGAGATGCCGGTCACTCGATACTGGATACT
>MVRS01000224.1 GCA_002067975.1 Syntrophorhabdus sp. PtaU1.Bin058 | reverse complement strand
TTTTTTCGACTATCTACTATTCACTATCGACTATCGACTGCCTTTACATTCTTTTATTGCATTATGGCCGCATTTGTGGGATAAAAAACGAGACTCTCTCGAATGGGATGCGATGAAAGATACAATTGAAAAACCCAAGCGGATCCTCGGCCTCATCGGCTCACCCCGGAAGACCGGCAATTGCGAGCTTATCACAAAAGAGATCTCCCGGCATATCACCGTCCCGCACACGCTGAGGCTCATCCGCCTGCCCTCTCTCAATATCCTTCCCTGCAAGGCCTGTTACGGCTGCATCATGGATAATCCATGTCCGCTCAATGACGATATGGGGTTCTTGCTGCAAGAGATCGTTCAGGCCGATGCGGTCATCATGGCCTCGCCGATCTATTTCTTGGGCGCTAACGCAATATTCAAAAAGATCCTCGACAGGGGTTTTCTCTTCTTCGATATCCTGCACGAGGTCTATAAAAAACCATCGGTGCTCGTCAATCTCTACGGGATGAATGGGAGGATAGGGGTGGCACCCCAGATGCTTTTGACCTTCGCAGCCTTTCTCGGCTTCGATATAAAGGCAAGCGTTGACCTTAAAGCGGCACTGCCCGGAGAGGTCATCATGAACCCGCGGCATATGAATACCGCCAAGAGATTAGGTACAATGCTTTTTTCAGAAAAAAGGGCCGGAAAAGGCCCGGGCTGCCCTTTCTGCGGGTGTGAATTTGTGCGGATGAAAAAAAATTCGTTTATCTGCACCCTCTGTAGCGGAAGGTTCTCCATCGACAAAAACGGCGTCCGGGTCAAGATAAGGGAAGGCGAGATATTCGGTACGCCTGAACACAGGCTTCTCCACAAGGAGTGGCTAAGGGGCATGAAGGACAGGTTCCTCGGATCGAGAAAGGAAATCCTCCAGGCCGCCTCGCAGTATAAAGATATCGGGGAATGGGTAACGCCTTAACTTCTGCTCTTCTGCTTCTATTACGCGGTATGTTCCCTGATGGCTACCTCGTAACCCAATGCCTTCAGTTCGGCCGTGAGGGCTGTTACGTCATCGGTATCAAAATGGAGAACAAGATCGTTTTTATGCGGATCAGGAGGGGTCCAACACGTCTTTACCTTAAGGCCCGACTTTATCACCTGTTCCATAACCTTTTGGGATTCTTCCCTTGCGCCTGCACCATAAATAATAATCCGCTTGCCGGCCTCCCCTATCCCCAGTAAAGGGTTAAGGATCTTATAGAAGACATCGTTGGTAGTGATGATGCCGAGGACCCTGCCGTCGTCCACCACGGGCAGGCATCCAACCCTGTTTTTCTGGGCTAATGCAACGGCCTTTTCAATGGTCGTATCAGGTGTGACGGTGACTACATTGGTCTTCATGATCTCTTTCACCGTCAGTTTTGACATGAGATAGAAAAGCTGACGCTGGTTATAGGGGGTCGTCGACGACGGGCTTGCCTTGAGCAGGTCATCTTTTGTCACGAGCCCAACGAGTTTTCCTTTATCGATAACCGGGAGCCTGCCGATCCTGTGAAACTCCATGATCCGCTCCGCGTCAAGGACATAGGTGTCGCTTGGGATTGTAATCACGTTGTATACCATTATGTCTTTTACAAGCATATTTACCTCTCTCTGCAATATGGATTTTGTAATATTTTCAATTTTTTTGATGATGCTGTCAAGACCTTTGTGTTTGTGCCCCGGATCAAATCTTATTGATAGTCTTCGAAATCCTTCTCAATCTTTTCGGAAGTCTTCTGGGATTCCCTTTTTTGTCGGTCTTCCGTATTTCTCCGCCATCATCTTCACTTGTGTCTTCATAGGATCCGGCCATCATCTCTTCCATGCGTCCCGGCGTAATAAACGGGACACCGTGCCTCTTTGCCTCATCGATGATCGCCCTGTCGGAGGTAACAACAGTCATACCGGCCCTTTTTGTCCCGATGAACCCTATGATCACATCATCGGCGGTCTCCCCTTCCTTCGAATATATCACGTCTATCCCTTTGAAGTTCTCCCGCTGACGCCCCTGTGAAAAACTATTATACGCGTCGAAGACCACGGTGATCCTTGCACCCCGGTTTTTCTTATATCCTGCCAGTTTTTCCAGCAGGGCCCGTCGGAGACCCTCAAGGGCAGTTCCTCCGTGGATACCGGCATTTTTCGTCCTGTTTATATAATTATATCCATCGATGACGATATGGATCATAACATTCACTCACGGCAAAACACCCGTAAGTCGTGAGTCGTAAGGGGTAAGGGGTTCAATCCTCTCACGCCTGACGCCTTACGCCTAACGGCCTTTATCGGGATTTTGTTTTTCTTCCTTCGATTCTTCTTGCCCGTAATACTCCCTCATCACCTTATCGAGGACCCCGTTGATAAAGCTCCTGGAGTCTTCATTCCCGTATTTCTTGCCCAGCTCTATTGCCTCATCTATGGAAACCCTTGGCGGCACATCGGGGACAAAGAGCATCTCGTAGATCCCGACCCTCAGGATATTCCTGTCCACGTGGGTTATCCTGTCGAGCCTCCAGTGCTCGCAGGCAGCGGCGATCTTCGTGTCGATCATATCCTGATACTGCTTTATTCCTGACAGCAATTGGCGGGCATAATCTCTGATATCCTGCTGATAGGGGAAGATCTCACAGTAATTCGTCAGGGCCGATTCAGGGTCGTCATTGGTGGTTTCCCCCTGATAGAGCATCCGTAATGCTAATTCTCTCGCTTTCCGCCTTCGCACAAGTTGTTTTCCTTCAGAAGATTGACCATCTCTATGGCCGAGATGGCTGCATCGTAGCCCTTGTTGCCGGACTTCGTCCCGGCCCTTTCTATTGCCTGTTCAATATTCTCACTGGTAATGACACCGAAAGCGATAGGCTTCCCGAGCTCAAGGGATGTCTGTGCAATACCCTTCGTAACCTCTGAGGCTATATACTGGAAATGGGGTGTAGCGCCTTTGATCACAGTCCCCAGACATATAACCCCGTCGATCTCTCTTTTCCCGGCAAGGAGCTTTGCTGCAAGCGGTATCTCGAATGCGCCGGGGACTTTATAGATCGCAATCTGTTTCTCATCGGCGCCATGCCTCTTCAGTGCATCGAGGGCGCCTTCAAGAAGTCTGTCGGTAATAAAGCTGTTGAACCTGCTCACTACTATTGCAAACCTGAACCCCTTTGCATTAAGCTTCCCTTCATGTACCATATACGCTCCTCATACATTATTGAGAATATGGCCAAGTTTTTTCTGCTTGGCCTTAAGATAGGCTATATTGTCTTTCGTCGGTTCCATCTCAAGCGGCGTGCGCTCGAGGACCTGGAGACCATACCCTTCAAGACCCTTGATCTTCTTAGGGTTGTTCGTGAGCAACCTCATCTTTCTCACCCCGATGTCATTTAAGATCTGTGCGCCGATGCCGTAATCCCTGAGATCAGGGGAAAAGCCAAGGGCGATGTTCGCCTCAACGGTATCGTGTCCGTGATCCTGAAGATTATAGGCCTTCAGCTTATTCAGTAATCCGATCCCCCTTCCCTCCTGTCTCATATAAAGGAAAACGCCCTTTTTTTCTTTCTCGATCATCTTCAGCGCTGCGTGAAGCTGTTCGCCGCAGTCGCACCGCATTGAGCCGAGCACATCGCCGGTAAAACATTCGGAGTGGACCCTGACGAGGACGACATCATCGGGCGTTATATCTCCCTTCACCAAGGCGAGATGCGTCTCCTTGTCGATATCGTTCTCGTATCCTATAAGCTTGAACTCACCGCCGTAACGGGTAGGGATCCTCGTTTCCGCAACCCTCCGGACGAGTTTTTCATTCTTCATCTTGTATTTGATGAGGTCCGCAATGCTCACGATCTTGAGCCCGTGACGGTCCGCAAAGACCTCGAGGTCGGGGAGCCTTGCCATCGTGCCGTCCTCATTCATGACCTCACAGATGACCCCTGCCGGTTTAAGCCCCGCAAGCCTTGCCATGTCCACCGATGCCTCGGTATGGCCGACCCTCACCAGCACCCCGCCCTTTCGTGCCATAAGCGGGAATATATGGCCGGGCCTTGCAATATCATCGGAGGTTGTCGTATCGTCGATGGCGACCTGGACCGTCCTCGCCCTGTCATAGGCGGAGATCCCTGTCGTGACGCCGTGCTTTGCCTCTATGGAAACGGTAAAGGCAGTATTATAGGGGGAAGTATTCTTGTCGACCATCAAGGGCAGGTCGAGTTCCTTCACCCTTTCTTCCGTCAGAGAGAGGCAGATAAGGCCGCAGGCGTACCGCGCCATGAACGTTATCGCTTCAGGAGTAACCTTCTCCGCGGCGATCATTACATCGCCTTCGTTTTCCCTGTCCTCATCGTCCACGATGATCACCATCTTGCCTTCGCGGATATCATGAAGCACATCTTCGATCTTTGATATTGCCATTACCTGTCCCCTTTCACGTATCCATGGTCAGAGAGGAAATCCATATCTATCCCCTTCTGTTTGTCCCTGACCAGAAAGCTTTCCACATACTTGCCGATAATATCGGTCTCTATGTTTACTCTGTCCCGCAGGTTCTTTTCGCCTAAGGTGGTCCTGGATGCAGTATGTGGAATTATGTTAACTGTAAATGTATTATCATGTTGCTCGTTGACTGTCAAGCTTATTCCATCGACTGCCACAGAGCCCTTTTGCACGATATACCTTGTCATATCAGCCGGTATCTCAATGCTGAATTGTGTTGAATCGCCTGCCCGTTTTATGTCCGTGATCGTCCCCATCGCATCCACGTGACCGGTCACGAAATGACCGCCGAACCTCCCCCCGGCCCCCATCGCACGCTCGATATTGACCCTTTGCGACACCTTTGCATCCTTCAGGGTGGTCCTGTCCAGCGTCTCAAAGGATGCATCCGCGCTGAAGGTCCCTTTTCCGGTCTTTGTGGCTGTCAGGCAGACACCGTTCACGGAAACGCTGTCGCCTTCCCTGATATCAAAGGGCGTAACGTTCGTTTTGACGGAAAACTCCCATTTCCCGCTCATCTTGTTTATTCCGGTGATTATTCCGATGTCTTCAATGATTCCTGTGAACATATCCTTCTATGCAGATATCCTCTTTAAACCTCTTGATGGTCGTGATGTTGATCCTGTACGCATCCTTAAGGAAATCGATGCCCTTGCCGCCGACGAGGTTGAGGGCGCTCTTTCCCCCGATGATGATAGGGGCATAAAAGAGGACCACCTTATCCACTAAGTCTTCCTTGAGGAGTGCGCCGTGTACCTCCCCGCCGCCTTCGACAAAGACACTCCCGATCCCTCTTTTATAAAGTTCCTGGCATACGTGCTTCAACGACGTCCGGCCGTTCCCGTCGTTGGGGACCCTGACAACCTCGATCCCCATGGACACGAGTTTCGCCTCCCTGTCCGCCCTGGAATCTTCCGAGGTAAAGACCAGCGTCTTGTACTTATCGGACGTCTTCACGATATCACAGGCAAGGGGTATCCTGAGCTTGGAGTCAAGTATGATCCGCGCAGGATATCTCTTCGGTCGTATGACCTTCGGTACGAGTAACGGGTTATCCGTTATCACCGTGTTGATCCCTATCAGGATGCCGTCCATCACCGACCGCATCCTGTTGGCATACTTTCTCGATTCTTCGTTGGATATCCATTTTGAATCACAGGTCTTGGTGGCGATCTTTCCGTCGAGGCTCACGGCCGCCTTCATGACGAAGAAGGGTCTTTTCTTTTCCATGTAGACCACGAAGGCCTCGTTGAGACTTCTCGCCTCCTCGTCAAGGACGCCTACCTTCACCTCGATGCCGGCCTTCCGCAGGGCCTCTATGCCCTTGCCGTTCACCTTGGGATTGGGATCGACCATGGAGATAACCACCCGCTTGATGCCGGCCTGTATTATCGTGT
This sequence comes from Syntrophorhabdus sp. PtaU1.Bin058, assembly GCA_002067975.1. Lineage (GTDB taxonomy): Bacteria > Desulfobacterota > Syntrophorhabdia > Syntrophorhabdales > Syntrophorhabdaceae > UBA5609. The sequence continues at coordinate 7,318 of MVRS01000224.1, read as the reverse complement.
CCGTACAGGGCGGGGTCTTCCCCTGGTGCACACAGGGTTCTAAGTTCACGTACAGGGTGGCCCCGCGCGCCTCCCCTTTCGCGTCGTTGATAGCGACCACTTCGGCATGGGCCTGGCCTGCCTTTTTATGATAACCCTTGCCGACTATCTCCTTCCCTTTCACGAGGACAGCGCCTACCATAGGGTTCGGCGATGTGGAGCCGAATCCCTTTTTCGCAAGGGCAAGCGCCATGCGTATATATTGTTCGTCTTTCACCCTTCGTCCTTTTTAAGGAGCAGATCCTTCAGCTCTTCCATGAATTCATTGATATCCTTGAACTGCCTGTAGACAGAGGCAAACCGGACATAGGCTATCTCGTCGAGCTTCCTCAGCTCGTCCATGACCATCTCGCCGATCTCGGTAGCCTTGATCTCCCTTTCACCCTTTTCCAGCAGGTTATATTCGATCCTTGAAACGATCTTTTCTATATTCGTTATACTGATGGGTCTCTTTTCGCAGGCCTTGTTCAGCCCGTTCAGGATCTTGGTCCTGTCGAACACCTCTCGCCTGTCATCCTTCTTTATAACAAGCGGCAGGCCTTCCTCAAGCCTCTCTGCCGTGGTGAAGCGCTTGCCGCATTTGAGACACTCCCGTCGCCTGCGGATAGTGTCCATCTCTTTGCTCATCCTCGAATCAAGGACCTTGCTCTCAGGGTCATTACAGAAAGGACATTTCATAACATTAGCTCATAGCAGAACACCCGTTAGGCGTAAGTCGTAAGGCGTAAGGGGTTCAATCCTCTCACGCCTGACGCCTCACGCCTAACGGCCTTTATCGTGACCTCACCTTTCACTTTTTACCTTTCACCGCCTTTACCCGCCTTCCGGGGTTCTCTTTGACGACAACCTTCTTCAGGACAATTCCGGACTCTCTGATCAACTGCATGGAAAGCTCATCGGGATAGCCGTCGAGATAATATACCGTTCCGATACCTGCGTTGATAACCATCTTTATACAGATGGAACAGGGCAGGTGGGTCGAGTAAAGCTGGGCGTCATTGATGCTCACGCCGTGATACGCTGCCTGTATGATCGCATTCTGTTCCGCATGGAGACCTCTGCAGAGCTCATGGCGTTCACCGGAGGCGATCTTAAGCTGCTCACGCATGCACCCGAGGTCCATGCAGTGACGCAAGCCCGTCGGGGCGCCGTTGTATCCCGTGGCAAGGATCCTCTTGTTCTTTACGATAAGTGCCCCCACGTTCCTTCGTGTGCACGTGGACCGTTTCGACACAATCCTTGCGATCTCCATGAAATAAGAATCCCAGTCGGGACGGTGATTTTTCATATATTAAAGATGCGGGAATAAAAAGGGAACCCTGCGCAAAGCGTCCTGACCTTTTCCTTTGTGTCTTTTCGAAGCGACCGGTCTCCCATGTGCTGCATGACCGTATCTATGAACTCACAGATGATCTCCATCTCCCGTTCCTTCATCCCCCGGGTAGTGACCGCAGGGGTACCGATCCGGATACCGCTCGTTACATTGGGACCTTTCACGTCAAAGGGGATAAGGTTCTTGTTGATCATGATGCCGCTCTCTTCAAGGGCCTCCTGGGCCTCTTTGCCGGTCACCCCCTTGTTCGTAAGGTCAACAAGAAAGAGGTGATTATCGGTTCCCCCTGAGACGATCCTGTATCCCCGGTCCTTCATGCAATCCGAAAGATGCCGGGCATTGGCCACGATCTGCCTCTGGTATCCCCTGAACTCCTCACTCATTGCCTTCTTCAGGGAAACCGCCTTCGCCGCGATAACGTGCATAAGCGGCCCGCCCTGGATCCCGGGGAAGACTGCGGAATCAATGGCCCTGGCAAATTCCTTTGTGCAGAGTATCAGGCCCCCGCGGGGTCCGCGGAGGGTCTTGTGCGTCGTTGTGGTGACAAAATGGGCATACTCAACCGGGCTCGGATGGCAGTCTGCAGCGATGAGACCGGCGATATGGGCGATATCTACCATGAGATATGCCCCCACCTCATCGGCGATCTCCCTGAACCTCTTGAAATCGATCAGCCTCGAATAGGCGCTCGCCCCTGCTATGATCAGCCTTGGCCGTTCTTTAAGGGCGATATCCCTGATCTCATCATAATCAAGCATTTCGTCCTTTGCAGAAACGCTGTATGAGACAGCATTGTAGTATTTTCCAGAAAAACTCGCAATGGCGCCGTGGGTAAGGTGACCGCCGTGGGCAATGTTCATCCCGAGGATCGTATCCCCGTAATTAAGAACAGCATAAAATACGGCCATGTTGGCGGCAGAACCCGAGTGCGGCTGAACATTGGCGTGTTCCGCCTTGAACAGCGTCTTTGCCCGTTCGATCGCCAGGCTCTCTATATCGTCGAGATACCTGCAGCCGCTGTAATATCTTTTCGAAGGATAGCCTTCGGCATACTTATTTGTGAGAACACACCCCTGCATGGCAAGGATGTCTTCATCGACGTAATTCTCGGAGGCTATGAGGACAAGACTGTACTCCTCACGCTCAAGCTCATGCCTTACAAGTTCGTATATCTCTTTGTCATTACCGTCTAATTTCATCATGGGCTCAGATGACCTTTCTCCCAGTCGGAGATCTTGTCGATCCTTTTCTGGTGACGTCCGCCTTCAAAAGGCGTATCGAGCCAGGTCCGGGCGATCTCCTCTGCGAGACCCTTTCCTGTGACCCTTCCTCCGAGCACGAGGATGTTGGCGTCGAGGTGCTTCCTGCTTTGTACGGCAGTGTAAAGGTCGAACGCCAGGGCTGCCCGTATCCCTTTCACCTTGTTCGCCGTGATGCTCATCCCTATGCCCGTACCGCAGATGAGGATCCCCTTTTCCGCCTTTCCTTCGGAGACAAGCCTGGCAACCTCTATGCCGAAATCAGGATAATCAACGGAGCTTTCGGAGCCGGTCCCGACATCAACGATAGTATCGTTCCGCCCCTCCAGTACCTTTTTAATATCCTCCTTCAATGCATAGCCGGCATGATCGGAACCTATTGCCACCTTCAATCCTTAAACCTCCTGAATACCAACGTCGAGTTCGTGCCTCCGAACCCGAACGAATTGGAGAGTCCGATATCGATCGTATGGCTCCTGGCCGAATTGGGGACATAATCAAGGTCGCAATTCGGATCAGGCGTCTCGTAGTTGATCGTCGGCGGACAGACGTTGTCGCGCATAGCGAGGATTGTAAAGATCGCCTCAACCGCTCCCGCGGCGCCGAGGAGGTGCCCTATCATCGATTTTGTGGAGCTTATCGGTATTGTATATGCGCTCTCTTTAAAGACCTCCTTGATGGCGATCGTTTCTATATGATCATTGAGGTCTGTTGATGTCCCGTGGGCATTGATATAGTTTATCTCTCCGGGCGACATGGCGGCATCTTTCAAGGCCATCCTCATACAGCGGATGAAGCCGTCGCCATCAGGACACGGCGCAGTGATATGGTATGCGTCGCCGTTATAGCCGTACCCGGCGACCTCTGCATATATCTTTGCGCCCCTCTTTTTCGCGTGCTCCAGCTCTTCCAGGACAAGAATGCCGGAGCCTTCAGCAACGACAAAGCCGTCCCTGTCCTTATCAAAAGGACGGGATGCCTTCGAGGGCGCGTCGTTTCTTGTAGAAAGCGCCTTCATGGCATTAAAGCCGCCGACGGTGAGAGGGGTCAGGTTCGCCTCTGTGCCTCCTGCCACCATTACATCGGCGTCGCCGTACTGGATGATCCTCAGGGAGTCGCCGATCGAGTGCGCACCAGTCGCACAGGCCGTAACAATGCATAGATTGGGACCCTTGATGCCGAACTGGATCGCTATGTGACCCGGCGCCTCGTTGGCGATCAGCATAGGGATAAAGAACGGCGATATCCTGCCGGGCCCCCTTTCGAGAAGAATGCTGTGGTATTTTTCCAGTGTCGGCAGGCCGCCAAGTCCCGTGCCGACAATAACACCGACCCTTTCCGCGTCTTCCTTGCCCATATCAAGGCCGGAATCCTCCATGGCGATCTTTGCGGCGGTAAGGGCGTACTGAATAAAAAGATCTATCCTTTTAAGCTCCTTCGGTGAGATATAATCCTCAGGTCTATACTCCTTCACCTCGGCAGCAAATTTCGTTTCGTGCTGTGTGGCGTCAAACCGCGTAATCGGTCCTATCCCTGATTCACCTCGTAGGATGCGCTGCCACACATTTTCAATGCCGACACCGAGAGGGGTTACAAGTCCCACTCCAGTGACAACTACCCTGCGTTTCAATGTTCCACCTCTCTATTTTTTCTCAGTCATGTGTTCTTCTATGTACCGTATCGCATCCCCTACGGTCTCGATCTTCTCTGCGTCTTCGTCAGGGATCTCAATACCATATTCATCTTCGAGGGCCATGATAAGCTCTACGATATCCAGTGAATCTGCCCCAAGGTCATCGATAAACTTCGCTTCCGGTATGACCTCTGATTCGCTAACCCCAAGCTGGTCCACGATCATCTTTTTTACCTTTTCAGTGACTGTCATTAAACCACCTCCTGATTTTATTAAAAGATTGCTATCAGCCTTTCAGCGGCCGGCACCAGGATGCCGGCGCTTTACGCCTATTACATTATACGCACCGTTTACATATATAAACCGCCGTTAACGTTTATCACCTCCCCTGTTATATATGATCCGTACCCCGAAATAAGGAAGTACGCCAGATATGCAATATCAACAGGCTCTCCGAGCCTCTTCAGCGGGATCGCCCTGGACATCTCCTCTTTTGTCTTGTCGTCCAGCGCATCGGTCATCTTAGTCTTTATAAAACCGGGGGCAATGGCGTTCACCCGTATCCCCCGCTCGCCATATTCCCTGGCGACGCTTTTGGTGAAGCCGATGATGCCTGCCTTACTGGCTGCGTAATTTGCCTGTCCGGCGTTTCCCATGACCCCTGCTATGGACGAGATATTGACGATGCTTCCGCCGGTCTTCAGCATGTGTCTGATCACTGCCTTCGTACAACTGAATACGCCTTTCAGGTTGACCTGGATCACCCTGTCCCAGTCTTCTTCTTTCATCCTCAGCAACAACCTGTCGGATGTAATCCCCGCGTTATTGATCAGGTTGCTGATCTTTCCCATCTCCTTCACCACATTGTCAACGGCCTCGCCGACGGCCTGCAGGTCTGCGACGTCCACCCGGCAGAACATGCATTTCCGCCCCATGTTCCTGACTGCGGCGATTGTTTCATCACCGTCGATAACATCGAATATCGCTATATCGCCGCCCTTATGGGCCAGAAATTCCGCTATGGCCCGGCCGATGCCCTGTGACCCGCCGGTCACTATGGTAACGGTGTCCTTCATGCGATCACTCCCTTCACCGCTTCTATATCCTCCAGGGATTCCACGTTGTAACAGGGCACGTTCGGTTCTATTCTCTTTATAAGGTTCGCAAGGACCTTCTGGGGACCTACCTCAAGGAAGACCTCCACTCCTTCTGCCACCATCCTCCTGACAGAGACCTCCCACAAAACCGGCGAGAACATCTGACGATATAATCTGTCGATAACGACACTGCCGTCATTCCCGGGAGTCCCGTCAACGTTAAAAACAACGGGCGCGCTCATGGCGCCGTGATTGACCTTTGCGAGCTCTTCTTTCAGCTTCTCCGCCGCATCCTTCATGAGCGGGCTATGGAAGGGACCTGAAACATTGAGAAAAACGGCCTTTTTGTACCCTGTCCCCTTCAGCCTCTCAACGCCTTCCTTAAGGGCCTCCATGTTGCCGGAAAGGACCACCTGCTCCGCGGAGTTCAGGTTCGCCGGGACGGCGACGTAATCGTCATGGGATATCTCCTTAAGGACAGGTCCTACCTTTGCCATATCTGCGCCGATGAGGGCGACCATCCCTCCCTTTCCCTTCGGACACGCCTCTTCCATCAGAAGGCCCCTCTTCCTTGTCATCCGCAGGGCATCTTCAAAGGTAAAGAAACCGCTTGCACAAAGCGCCGTATATTCTCCGAGACTGTGTCCTGCAAGAAGGAACGGTGATATGCCCGTGGCCTTCCTGAGCGTCTGCCAGACAGCGTAGCTGTTGAGGAGGAGCGACGGCTGCGTATTGTATGTCTGTCTTAATTCATCTTCCGGTCCGTTGAAACAGAGTTCCGTTATGGGGAAACCGAGGGTCTTGTCCGCAACGGCAAAATACTCCCTCACGTCCTCAAGGGCATCGTATAATTTCTTCCCCATCCCGACGTACTGTGAACCCTGGCCCGGGAAAACAACACCTGTTTTTTTCATCTATATCCTCTGTCTGTAACGCATCTTTTATATTACGACCTTCTCTTCGAGGCAGCTTCCTTAATAAGTTCAAGGGCGATTACATTCCTCTGGATCTGGTTTGTGCCTTCATATATCTGCAAGATCTTCGCGTCTCTCATCATCTTTTCTATGGGGTATTCCTTCATGTACCCGTATCCGCCGAAAACCTGCAGGGCATCGACGACTACCTTCATCGCTACATCGCTCGGGAACACCTTGCTTATGGCAGAGACCTTCGAGAAATCCCTCGGATTACTGTCGATATATCTCGCTACAGCATAGACGAGAGCCCGCGCGGCTTCAACCTGTATCGCCATGTCCGCAAGCATATGTTGTATTGCCTGGAAAGAGATGATCTTTTTCTCGAATTGTTCCCTTTCCCGTGCATAATGTACCGCTGCATCGAGGGCGCCCTGGGCAAGCCCCACCGCCTGAGCACCTATACCAGGCCTTGTCCTGTCAAAGGTCCTCATGGCAAGGATGAATCCCATCCCTTCTCTACCTATAACATTTTCAACAGGAACTTTGCAATCCTGAAATACCAGTTCCCTTGTCGCAGAGGCACGTATGCCGAGCTTGTTCTCCTTTTTCCCGAAGGAAAAGCCTTCCATGCCCTTCTCCACGATAAAGGCCGTGGCTCCCCTCCCGCCCTTTTTCCTGTCCGTCATGGCTACAACCGTATAGATATCCGCCTCGCCGCCGTTTGTTATCCACTGCTTGGTGCCGTTCAGGATATAATGATCATTGCCGGCCTTTGTCGCTTCGGTCCTTATGCCCTGGGCATCGCTCCCTGCGTTTGCCTCGGTCAAGGCAAAGGCGCCGAGCCTTCTGCCGCTCGCTATCTCCGGCAGGTATTTCTTTTTCTGCGCCTCTGAGCCGCCAAGCAGGATAGGGTACGCGCCGAGGAGACTCGCGGCATAGCTCACAGAGACACCGAGGCAGGCCGTGCTCAGCTCTTCCACGACGATACAGTTTTCAAAGCTGCCGCCGCCCATTCCGCCGTACTCTTCAGGGATGCTGAC
>MVRS01000223.1 GCA_002067975.1 Syntrophorhabdus sp. PtaU1.Bin058 | reverse complement strand
ACAGAGGACCACGCTTTCAAGCGTGGGTGAATGCGTTTGTCATGCACGCGAAGCGTGTATATTTTAGCACCACGGGCTTGCCCGTGGAAATCTATATGCAAAATTGTAATATGGGTTATAATAAGGACGGTTATATTTACCGGATGAGGAGGGACAGACGTGAAATACCAGGTCGGGGAAGTGGGCAGGGTCGTTGTGGCGCAGCTCGACGATGACGATGACATACTCGAAGGCCTCGTTGATATTGCCAAAAGAGAGAAGATAAAGGCAGGCGTCTTTTATCTTATCGGCGGCATAAAGGACGCAAAGATCGTCGTAGGGCCGACCCAGGATGTGATGCCGCCGACGCCGACCTGGCGGGAACTCGTGGAAAGTCATGAGACGCTGGGTATCGGTACGATATTCTGGTACAAGGATGAACCGAGGTTGCATCTCCACGGCGCCTACGGGAAATGGGATACGGTGAAGGCCGGCTGCCTCAGGGAGGCAGCGAAGACGTTCCTCATCATGGAGGCGGTCATCGTTGAGATCAAAGGGGTTAAGGCAATACGGGACCTCGACCCGCTGTCAAATATGGTACTCCTCAGGCTACCCGGCAACTGATCCCGTTCTGAAGGGGTTATCGTCCCATCGGGAGGATGTCTATGATGCTTTCATACGCCCATGCCGGCCTCATGTGCATCGGTTTTGCGTTTCTCCTTGCTGGCTTCATCGTCGTACGCTTCATGAAGGGAAGGGCCTGGTGGCTTAAGGTTCACAGGCTGTGCGGCATAGTGGGCGGATCGTGCACAGTGATGGGATTCTGCGCAGTAGTGCTGGATATTGTTCTGGCAGGGGGACGGCATCTGAGGATATTGCACGGTTACATCGGGGTCGTTGCCGTGGTCCTTGCTGTGGCGGCTCCGCTGCTCGGGTTTATGCAATTCAGGTTCAGGGAGCATATCCGGGTGATCAGGAGGCTGCACGTCTGGTCGGGAAGGATCACCCTCCTTCTCATGTTTGTAAATATAATACTCGGACTCTCGATCATAGGGGTGATCTAAGGCCTTCTTAGAACCTCAGCCGTGCCCTGTACGTGAGCTTTGCCTCGCCGTCCTTTTTTACGGGTACATCGAAAGAGGCCGTGTGGGCATCTACTTTCATGTACGGATAGGATGACTCGATGATCTTCCAGTCCCATGAAAGAGGCTCGACAACCTTGATCGTGACGTCTTCTGTTTTATGATTTCTCAGGGAGATCTCAAAGGCGATCTCATAGGTGTCTTTCGAGATCTTTTCCCATGCCGTCTGTTTCCGTGTGGCTGCGATATCGAATGCATTGCCTATCCTGATGCGGACCTTTTCGTCCTTTGGCGTGTGGTCGATGGAATCCTCTCCGACAAACTGGAGGCTCTTGTCCTGGTCCTCTTTGTATACCCTGATGATGCCTTTCGGCAAAGGCATGCCGAGGTTATTCTCCTTTTTGTTATGGATCTCGAGGAATACCCCGACCTTATCGTTCGTGATGGCATCCCCGTATCTGCTCCTGTAGTAACTCGGCGCCCCACGGTAGATGAATTCCTTTTTCAGCGGCACATTCGATGCGCCGAGGAGGCTGATCTGTTTTGTCTGGTTTTCCTTGATCGTTGTCTTTCTTTCCAGCGTGTAGATATGGTATTCGAAGAAGGCCGCCTCTTTGAATTCCGGTTCAGCCCTCTTGGCAACGGCTGCAGCCATCAGTTTTTCTTTCCTCAGATCGTCGTCCTGTGTCCTGTGGATATCGCCTGCAACGAGCTTGAGCCCGGCATTTTTATACGCCGTCCCGCTTTTATTGTCTATGGTGACCCATCCGTTGAGATCTCCCATGACATCTTTCCGGTCGAGGATAAGGACATAATCGGCCCTCCAGTTGATGCCCCTGGTAAGGTAGAGCGTTTCCGTCTTTTGCCGGGACCCTGCCTTATTGTCAAGAAGCCATATCAACGTCGGTTTCGCGATAAGGTTGCCGGGTATCTCCGGGAAGATGATCCTCCCCGGATGTCCGAATGTGATCTCGTTATTGATACGGTAAACAGGGGTCCCCTCGTTGTTCGAGAGTATCGTTGCCGTTATGATCTCTTCCTTGTCCGTGTAAGGGTTTTTTGTGGCGAGCTTCACCGTCTTGCCCACATACTTGTCAATGAGCTTTCGCGGGCTCAGGAGGTCATACTCGTAGTTTTGTTCCAGCACAATAAGGCCTTCGGGGGAGGATATTGACCGGATATTGACGCTCGTCGTTATGATCTGCGACGCGACATCCATGAACCGCAGTTCCTGGATCCCCCGCGCGAGCCTGACGTCCCTCGTGTCCTTCACGAGACCGATATTGCTGTTGTAGATAGTTACTTCAACGGCTGTCTGGTCGTCAACGGTCGTTGTTGCTGCCTCTGCCGCTCCGGACATATCCGGACAAAAAAGGATAAAAAGACCGATCACCAGGGATATAAGGGATAGCTTTCTCATGGCACCTCCAGGGTCTTTATCTTATCATATTTCATTGCACACCGGACAGATAATCCAATGAAAGCCTTGACAATAAACCGTTCCTCTTTTATTATGTGATTTATTCTTCTGTGTGCTGCACAGGGATGATAATAAACGAATTTGTAATGGGGCCTATGAAATATTGCACCTGTTTTGTCGTCTTTATTGTCTTTATCATCTCCTCCCCTGTCTTTGCCGATGGACCTGTTGTCAAGGCAGGTGAATCGCTTAGCCTTGAGCGCTGTATCGAGATCGCCCTCGCGCAACACCCATCGATCATGAGTTCCCGCTATACCGTCCGTGCAAAAGAGTCGCTGCTTGGACAGGCGAAGGCCCCTTACTATCCGAAAGTAGATACCCAGGCGGGTTTCAACAGGTATGTTGTTGAGAAAAATACCTATGACCCCTGGTTTCCCGCAGGATTGCACAACGAGAACATAGGGAGCGCAACGCTGTCGCAGACGATCTATGATTTCGGCAAAACCCCGACGGACGTGAAAACGAAGGAGTTCGATGTTGATTCCTCCCGCTTTGATCTCGAAGACGTGACGACGACGGTAATTAGTAATCTGAAAACATCCTATTACGGGGTCCTGAAGGCAAAACGTTCAAGAGACGTCAACCTTGAGATCGTGGAGCAGTACAAAGAGCATCTCGGCCAGGCAAAGATACTTTTTGAGGCAGGGAAAAAGCCGAAATATGACGTGACAAAGGCCGAGCTGGATCTAAGTAACGCACGTCTTGACCTTATTACAGCGGAAAATGACCTGAAGGTTGCGTGGGTCAAGCTCTATAACGCAATGGGTATTGGCACGACAGACCAGTTTACCATAAATGATAACCTTTCTTTCGAAGAGTATGCCGTAACCCTTGAGGACGCGCTTGACAGGGCCTATCAGCAAAGACCGGACCTGCGGTCCCTTGCCGCGCAAAAAAATTCCGCAGAGGCATCCGTCGACCGCGCGAAAAGGGATTATTACCCGACCATATCGGGCAATGCACGGTACAATTTCCAGGGGAGCCAGTATCCCCTTGGACAGGTATGGAACGCAGGCGTATCGATGAACATGAACATCTTCGAGGGGATGCTGACAAGGAACAAGATCGAAGAATCGCTTGCCAGGACACGATCCGTGGAGGCGCAGATCGAGGCGAAAAGGCTTAATATCCTGCTCGACGTGAAGCAGTCCTACCTGAACCTTCTCAAGGCGAAGGAAACGATCTCCAACACGGAGGTGCAGATAAGACAGGCAACGGAAAACCTTGAGCTTGCCAATCTGCGATACTCCGCAGGCTTAGCCGACCCCCTCGAGGTCACCGATGCTACCGTTAGTTACAGCAAGGCAAAACTTGCCAACATAAGCGCACTCTACGATTACAAGACAGCACAGGCTGACATCGAAAGGGCTATGGGGAAGAGATGATGAAGCGTAAAAAGATCATTGTTATCATTTGCGTTGTTATTGTGGTCGCGGTCGTCTACGGCTACCTGTCAAGGAAGAAGCCGCCGCTCCCCGTTCAACAGGGTGTGCCCGTACTGGTCGGGAAGGCCGTGCAAAAGACCATGCCCGTCATCATAGAGGCGATCGGGACGGTTGAGGCCTATAACTCGGTCACGGTATACACGCGGATTGTGGGTCAGCTCCTCAAGGTCCATTTCAAGGAAGGACAGGATGTGAAGAAGGGACAGTCCCTGTTTACGATCGATCCCGGACCCTTTCAGGAAAAGCTGAGGATGTCCGAGGCAAAGCTTGCCCAGGACATGGCCCAGCTCAAGTATAACGAGGATGAGGCAAAACGTTATGCCTACCTCCTCGAAAAGGGCGCCGTCGCAACCTCGGACTATGAGAACAAACAGACCCTTGCCCTTACGCAGCAGGCAACGGTGAGGTCGAGCAAGGCAGACGTCGAGAATGCGCGCCTTAACCTCGAGTACTGTTATATACGTTCTCCTCTTGACGGCAGGACAGGGGCCCAGCTGGTCAAGGAAGGCTCGATGATCAAAGACAACGATACGAAGCTCGTCGTGGTAAACCAGATCTCACCGATATATGTGAAATTTTCCGTTCCGGAAAAGCAGCTCCCTGAGATCAGGAGGTATATGGCGTCGGGGGCACTGAAGGTAAAAGTGAGTACCCAGGGGATGCAGACCGTGCCCGTTGAGGGAAGGCTCACGTTCATAGATAACGCCGTCGATACGACCACCGGCATGATCGCACTCAAGGCGGAATTTACAAACAGCGACAGACTTCTCTGGCCCGGACAGTTCGTCAACGTTGTCCTCAACCTTGCGGAGGAACAGAATGCCGTTGTTGTTCCGGCAAAGGCCGTGCAGATCGGGCAGAAGGGGAATTTTGTCTTTGTTGTAAAGCCCGATAAGAAAGCGGAGTTCAGGGACATTATTGTTGCAAGGACGATCGGCGAAGAGACTGTCGTATCGAAAGGGGTCAACGCGGGAGAAACGGTTGTGACCGATGGCCACCTGAAGCTGAAAGACGGTTTCCCTGTTGAGATACGGGAATCGCTGACGCCGGGAGGCACAGGGACGCCCGCACAACCGGCAGGCGCCGGTGAACAGAAAAAGGGCTCCCCGGGTACTAAAAAGTGAACATCTCCGCGTTATGGATAAAAAGGCCGGTCATGACGATCCTGGTCATGTTCGGCCTCCTTTTCTTCGGCATCACAAGCTTTCAGGACCTGCCGATCAATAACCTCCCTGCCGTTGATTTTCCGACCATCCAGGTCACGGCATCCCTGCCGGGGGCAAGCCCGGAGACGATGGCGTCAAACGTGGCCAAACCCCTTGAGAAGCAGTTCTCGACGATCCAGGGTCTTGCGTCGATGTCGTCAACGAGCTATACCGGCTCTACGACGATCATCCTCCAGTTCTCCCTCGAACGGAATATCGATGCCTGCGCGCAGGACGTGAACGCAAAGCTCGCAGCGGCCCAGGGAGACCTGCCGAGCAACATGCCGAGCCCCCCTACGTATGACAAGGTGAACCCGTCGGACCAGCCCATCATGTACTTTGCCCTTACCTCCGATTCCATGCCGCTTATCCAGCTCAACGATTACGCGGAGAATTACCTTGCCCAGAACTTCACGATGGTCAACGGTGTCTCTCAGGTTATCGTGTACGGGCAGAAGTTTGCGGCCCGCATCCAGGTAAACCCGAAGCTCCTTGCAAACATGGGCATAGGCATCGACGATGTCTCCGGCGCGGTCCAGAAGGCAAACGTCAATCTCCCCGGGGGGACGCTCGACGGCCCCTTCCAGGCCTTTACGATCGACTCAAACGGCCAGTTGATGATCGGAGAGGCGTACAGGGACGTTATCGTCACCTACCAGAACGGCAAACCCGTGAAGGTCAAGGATATCGGTGATGCGATCAGCGGCACCCAGAACGATAAACAATTTGCCTCCTGGTACATCTCAAAGGACAAGGCCCAGAGGGCGATCGTTCTCGCCATCAAGAAACAGCCCGGGTCGAATACGGTAAAGGTGGCGGACGGGATCGAGCAATTGCTCCCAAGGCTGAAGACGATGCTGCCTGAGTCCGTTGAGTGGCACCTCCTCTACGATGCGTCCGATTACATAAAGGAATCGATCGATGACGTCGAATTTACCCTGGTCCTGACGATCTTGATCGTCCTTGTCATCGTGTATCTCTTTCTCCGTTCCTTCAGGTCAACCATTATCCCGAACGTTGCCGTTCCCCTGTCGATTATCGGCACCTTTGCGGTGATGAGTGTGCGGGGCTTCAGCCTCAACAACCTCTCCATGATGGCCCTCGTTCTCTGCGTGGGGCTCGTTGTCGATGACGCGATCGTTGTCCTTGAGAACATTGTGCGGCGCATGGAAATGGGTGAAAGCGCCATGGATGCGTCCTATAACGGCTCGCAGGAGATAGGTTTTACGATCATGTCCATGACCCTTTCCCTCGTGGTCGTCTTCATACCGATCCTTTTTATGCCCGGTATTGTGGGCAAGCTCTTCCATGAGTTCGCAGTCTGTATTGCCGCGGCCATACTCCTCTCAGGCTTCATATCGCTGACGCTCACGCCGATGATGTGCAGCCGCATACTCAAGGATGTGAAGGAAAAGAAAGAAGGCAGGTTCTACGCCGCAACTGAACATGTTTTTGAGGGCATGATCAGGTTCTACGGCCGCACCCTCCGGCTGGTATTGCAGCACCGCAGGCTGGCGCTCGCCGCTACGATCATCGTCGTCATCATCTCGGCGTTCCTCTTTATGAAAATTCCGAAGGGGTTCCTGCCCAGCCAGGATCAGAACTTCATGATGGCATGGATACAGGCTGCCGACAAGATATCCTATGACGATATGGTCCGGCACCAGGAGGCGGCCAACGAGATCTTAAGGCAGGAAGAGGATATAAAGGACTTTATATCCGTTGCGAGTTTAAATACCTATAACAACGGTATCGTATTTGCCATGCTCAAGGACCTGAAGGACCGCAAAAGGTCCGTCGATGAGATCGTCAATGATCTAAGGCCGAAGCTGAACAGCGTCCCCGGCCTTGTTGCCTTTCCGCAGAACCCGCCCCCGATCCAGATAGGCGCAGGCAGCGCACTTGCCGAATACCAGTTTACGCTCCAGAGCTCGGACCTCAACGAGCTTTACAAATATGCGAAGATCTTTGAAGACAAGATGCGGATAATCCCCGGTCTCGTTGATGTCAACTCCGATGTAAAGTTGAACAATCCTAAACTGTATATAAACATCGACAGGGACAAGGCGTCAACGCTGGGCTTAAGCCTTGATCAGATACAGAATACCTTTTTCTCAGCCTATGCCTCGCGGAAGATATCCACGATCTACGGAGCGCTCAACCAGTACTACGTGATACTCGAGGTGCAGCCACAGTTCAAGGAAGATCCGAGCGCCCTGTCCTACCTCTACGTGAAGTCAAACGAGGGGAAACAGGTACCCCTCGCCACCGTCGCACATATCGTTGAGACCCTGGGGCCGCTGAACGTGAACCATACCGGTCAGCTTAATTCCGCCACCGTAGCATTCAACCTCAAGCCCGGCCACTCGATAGGAGAGGCAGTCGATGCTACAAAGAAGATATCAAGGGAAGTAAACCTGCCCCAGTCGATCGTGACGGGATTCCAGGGGTCTGCACAGGAATTCGAGAAATCCTTTGCGAGTATGGGTTTTCTGCTTTTCGTGACGGTCCTTGTCATATATATGGTCCTCGGCATCCTCTATGAAAGCTTCATCCATCCCATTACGATCCTGACCGCTTTGCCGCTGGCGGCATGCGGGGCGCTTGTGACCTTGTGGATCTTCGGGATGGAGCTTGACATGTACGGCATGGTGGGCATGATCATGCTCATAGGGATCGCGAAGAAGAACGGCATCATGATGGTGGACTTTGCACTGGAGGCGGAGAGGACAGAGGGGCTGGACTCCGTGGAATCGATCCACAAGGCTTGCATGATCCGCTTCAGGCCTATCATGATGACGACGATGGCGGCGCTCTTTGGTACGCTGCCCATTGCGCTCGGTATCGGTGCAGGGGGCGATGCGCGCCAGCCCATGGGTGTGGCGGTTGTCGGCGGCCTTTTTCTCTCCCAGCTCATGACGCTCTATATAACACCCGTCTTTTACGTCTATTTCGATGAGCTGAACAGGTGGTTTGGACGGAGGAGAAAAAAGGATAAAGGCAGTGAATAGTCGATAGTGAACAGTGAATAGTGAGAAGCATAAACCCGTAAGCCGTAAGGCGTAAAGGGACTACGGCATGACCTTTATACTATAAAAGGAGATGATATGGCAAAGGTGACGGAAGGTATATATTTCATACAGGGGATGGACGAATTTATTCCTGATTCCCATACGTACGTTATCGGCAAGCCTGATTCCGGCGATATGTCGGTTATTGATGTAGGCCTGACGGGGAAGGGCGCTTACAAGGTAGAATCCATAAAGAAACTGGGGATCAGTCTTTCTTCGATCAAGAGGGTTATCATGACCCATACCCATCTTGACCACATAGGCTGCCTTAATGAGGTAAAAAAACAGATCCCCCATGCCGAATTGTGGGTCCACAGGCTCGAAGCAGAGCCGCTGGAAAAGGGAGATGACAGGCCTGTCTACGGCATGGATGAGTTCAAGGGTATGTGCCAGATGCAGTACGGGCTGAAGGCCGATTCCTTTAAATTTTCCGTTGAGCGCAAGCTTGAAGACAAGGATATCCTTGAGATCGGGGATATGGTATGGGAGGTGATCCACATCCCGGGGCATTCAATGGGCGGTATTGCACTCTATAATGAGGTCGCGAATATTCTGATACCCGGGGACGTAGTCTATGCCGATTACGCAATCGGCCGTTTTGACCTTTTTGGCGCTGATCCCGATGCCTTAAAAAAATCCCTTTACCGTCTTGCCGAACTGAATGTCGACATCCTGCTGCCCGGTCATAATCAGATCGTTCAGGGCTTGCCGAAGGACTACATCCGGAAAACCGCGAAGATGTGGGAACAATATCTGCGGTAGCCCGCAGAGTGAAAGGTAAAAAGTGAAATGTGAAAAGTAATATGCTTTAAGCCTTTTACCTTTCACCTTTTTTACTGAAAGCAGCCGAGTTGGCACGTCACGATCTTGATGCTGTTCTCGTTCAGGATCTTCCCGATGGCCTTGGGCGTTATATTCTCTTCCGCGGCTATCTGCAACACCTTTTTACATGGAATCCTGTTGTTTCTCGCTCTGGCCTTGATCTTCTTTATGATCTTTTCCTTATCCATCTGTGTCTTCCTTTCCTTTTTCAATATATATTGCTTAAGGATATTGTGACTATTTTGAACAAAAAAATCAATATGCGGGTTCCTTTTTTTATTATTTTTACTGTTAACTGTTGACGTTCTATGCAACAATAATAGACGTGCCGGATGAAGAAGAGAAGAATAAAATCCCGATTGTCTAACATCCTCCGTTGTTTAGTCTTTTCAGTGACGTTTTTCCACTTTTTGATGAACGCGCTTTATGCCGAGGCAGTCCTTAAGAATGTCTCCTTCATACCTCAGTGGAGTCCGCAGGCGCAATTTGCCGGGTATTACGTTGCCTTTGAAAAAGGCATATACCAGAAATACGGGATCAACCTTAACATAATGATGGGAGGGCCGTACAGCGTCCCCGTTGACCTGCTGGAGAAAGGGGAGGCGGATTTCGGCACCGTGTGGCTTTCTACAGCGATACAGAAGCGGTCTCAGGGCGTAAAGCTCGTAAACATCTCACAGATCGTGCAGAGGTCTGCCCTCATGCTCGTGGCAAAAAAGGAAAGAGGGATCAGGAAGCCCGAGGACATGAACGACAAAAAGGTGGGTCTATGGAGGGATGAGTTCCGTTTGCAACCTCTGGCATTTTTCAAAAAATTTAATCTTCACGTGAAGATCATCCCCCAGTCTTATTCGGTAAACCTTTTCCTGAGAGGCGGGGTGGATGTGGCATCTGCCATGTGGTACAATGAATATCACACGATCATAAGCGCCGGGGTCAATCCCGATGAACTGACAAGCTTCTTTTTCCATGAATACGGATTAAATTTTCCTGAGGACGGTATCTATACCCTTGAGCAGACCTTCGCCAGGGATCCCGTTGTTGCCTGCAATTTTGCGAAGGCATCTGTCGAAGGATGGCTCTACGCCTTCAAGCATCCCGAAGAGGCACTGGACATCATTCTCAAGTACATGGCAATGGCAAATGTCCCTGCCAACAGGGTTCACCAGAGGTGGATGCTCAACAGGATGAAAGACCTGATCCTGCCGGAGGACGATAAGGGCATTACCATCGGCAGTCTGAATAAACAGGATTACCTCAGGGTTGCCGGCGAGCTTAAGCGCAGCGGTTTGATAGAACAGGTGCCTGATTACAATGATTTTTATAAAGAGTGTGCGAAATATGCTGAGAAATAAAGGGATAGCATTCAAACTCGTCCTCTTCTTTACCCTGAGCAGTGCCTGCATATTCGCCGCTATCTTCAGTTACAACTATTTTGTCTCCAGACGGATGATAGAGAAAGGCATCAGGGAGAATTCCAGCAACCTTATCACCACGACAACGAACAGGATCGAGGTCCTGTTGAGCGCCACGCAGAAGATACCTGAAAACATAGCATACTTTCTGGAGAACAGCACGAACGACGAACAGGAGCTTTTTCAGGTCCTCTATGCGGTTGTTGAGAATAATGCCGAGGTATACGGGGCATCAATCGCCTTTGAGCCTTATATGTTCAAGAAAGACCAGGAGTTTTTTGCGCCTTATTTCTATAAGGCCTACGGGGGGATAAATTTTAAATATCTCGATAAATATTATAACTATTTTTACTGGGACTGGTACCAGATCCCGAAGGAGCTCGGATCTCCGCAATGGATAGAGCCCTATTTCGGTGAAGGCGGCGGCATACTGATGTCTTCCTATTCCGTCCCCTTTTATAAAAAGATCGGCAACAAAAGACAGATAGCGGGCATTGTCGTTGTAGACGTATCCCTCGAAAGCCTGCGCAATATCGTTTCCTCTATCAAGATCCTTAAATCAGGGTATGGTTTTTTGATATCCAAGAACGGGACCTTTGTGACACACCCTATAAAAGAGTTCATCATGAACGAGACGATCTTTACCATTGCCGAAGCAAGAGAGGATGACAATCTCAGGGAGGTCGGACGGAAGATGATAAGGGGGGAGTCGGGTATCGCACCCATGTGGGTCAAGAGTGCGGTTACCGGAAAATCCTGCTGGATGGCCTATGTGCCGATAAAGTCAAGCGGCTGGTCCCTCGGCATACTTTTCCCGCAGGATGAGCTGATGGCGGATATTACCAGCCTCAACCAGGTCGTGCTTGTCCTGGGGATTACCGGTCTCCTCCTGCTTGCCGTGGCGGTCGTGTTCATCGCGAGGTCCATAACAAAACCGTTAAGGCATATGGTAAGGGCAACGGAGCATATCGGATCAGGCAACTTTGATATTGAATTGCCGCCCGTGAAGACAGGTGATGAAGTAGGTAAGCTCTCCGAGGCATTCAGTTTCATGAAGGAGTCCCTGAAGGAATATATCAGGGAGCTTACAGAGGCAACTGCGTCAAGGGAGCGCATGGAGAGCGAGTTGAAGATCGCCCATGATATCCAGATGGGCATCCTCCCGAAGAAGTTCCCACCATTCCCGGAGAAGACAGAGTTTGATATCTATGCCATGATAAAACCTGCCAGGGAGATCGGAGGAGACCTTTACGACTTCTTCTTCATAGACGATGAGCAACTCTGTTTTGTCATTGCCGATGTCTCCGGCAAGGGTATCCCTGCGGCGTTGTTTATGGCGCTTACGAAGACCCTTATCAAGGCCAAGGCAACAATGGGCCTGACCACCGACAAGATTATCTCCAGGGTAAACGAAGACCTCTGCATAGGTAATGACATGAGTATGTTCGTGACGGTTTTTTGCGGGATCCTGAACATCAGGACAGGAGAAGTGCAGTATACGAACGGAGGGCACAATCCCCCGTTACTGATGAAGAGAGACGGAGACGTCTCCTACCTTGAAAAGTCCGGCGAGCTTCTTGTGGGTGTAATGGAGGAGGCTCAATACACTACCCGTAGTATCACACTCGGACAGGGTGATTCGCTGTTTCTCTATACTGATGGAGTTACAGAGGCGATGAACGAAAGGAACGAGCTCTTCTCCGAGGAACGCCTCCGGAAAGAGTTGACAAAATACCAGGACAAAACCGTTGATCAGGTCATCAGCGCGGTGATGCAGGAGATAGGTGAATTCGCCGGCAGCACACCTCAGTCCGACGACATCACGATGATGATGATCACCTATAAAGGCGACTAACAGCGAAATACCCGTAAGGCGTGAGGCGTAAGTCGTAAGGGGTTAAATCGCCTCACGCCTTACGATTCACGGTCTCATTATATCGATCGAGGCATGGGTTAACGGCCGGCGAGCATTATCCGTGCATCGGTTATCACGCACCGCGAGGCGTTGCAGATAACCGGGTTCAGGTCTATCGATTCCACCTTGTTTTCGAATTCCATAACCAGCGATGAAAAGGCGAGGAGCATCGTTTTGAGGGCCTCGACGCTGATCGGCTCTGCGCCCCTGTATCCTTCAAGGAGAGGACGTGCCTTGAGGGACGTCAGCATGGATTCGATATCCTGTTCACGAAGCGGCGCCATCCTGATCGCCACGTCCTTGTATATCTCCACTGCCGTCCCGCCCGTTCCGAGCATGATAATGGGCCCGAATTGTTTATCCAGCTTCATCCCCAGGATGAGCTCCGTCCCGCGCACCGTCTCCTCCACAATGACCCCCTGGAATCCCCTGATCGTACTCATCGCCTTAAAGGCCTCTCCGAGCTGCTTATCGTTGGAGATCCCGAGGACGACCCCGGAGACATCGGATTTGTGGATCACTTCAGGGGAGACCACCTTTGCAACTACAGGATACCCGATCTCAGAGGCAAACCGGGCTGCCTCCTGAATCTTTTCCGTCCAGAGGAACCGTGTCACATCGAGACCGGCGAGACGAAAGACCTCTTTTGCCTGCGGCTCCATCAGCCATCCTCTTGAAGATGCTTCAGACAGTAATGAGAGGACCTCTTCCCTTAACATGACGGTCTGTACCTCCTCATCGCCTCCGCCATGTGCACTGCGTCTTTAACTAGCATGGTCTGTACCTCCTCATCGCCTCCGCCATGTGCACTGCGTCTTCTACGGTATGGGCAACGGGCATATTGTTTAATGTAAAGCCGTCGATGAGCATGCTGTATTTGTCCACGTGGGGCACATACGCCACGATAGGCTTGCCCTCCTGTTGATAGACAAAGTTCAGCCTGGCCCCGAGGTCCATGGTGATCCCGGGGAGATAGGGGAGAAGCAGCACGATGATGCATTCTATATTGTTGTTTCTGCTTAAGGTGAGGGCTGCTGCCACAAAATCGTCATCCGTCGCACTCCCTGTAAGGTCCACCGGATTACTGAAAGATGCAATATTCTTTATTGTCGGCGATACGCTGTTGTGAAGCTCTGCCTGTTCCGCTTCGCTGAATCTCGGCACCTTGAGCCCATGGGAGAGGCAGGCATCGGTAGCTAAGGCGCCGTGTCCCCCGCTGCCTGTAATAATCCCGATGTTCCCGTTGATCGTTTTTTTATAACAACTGAGGGACTCGGCAAAGGTCACGATCTCATACTCGTCCGTTGCCTCAACCACTCCATGCTGCGCCATGACAGAAGAAAAGACCTCGTAATCACCGGCGATCGACGCCGTGTGGCTCTTCACGGCATTGCTTCCCGCGGGTGTTCTGCCTGATTTGAGGACGATCACGGGCTTTCCGCATGTTGCTGCGGCAAGCACGAATGCCCGTCCCTCGTTTTCGTCAAACCCCTCAAGGTAAAAGGTGATCACCTCGGTCCCGGGGTCTTCGCTGAGATATTTGAGCATATCGATCTCGTTGATGAGGGCCTTGTTGCCTATGCTGACGGCAAGCGACACCCCGACCCCTTCGAGGGCGCATTTGGCCATATGGTCTACAAGAATACCCCCGCTCTGGCTGACCATGGCAACTTTCCCCTTACGCGGTATTACCATCCTCTCGCCCGGTATGAAGAAGGTGTCCATGAGGAAAGGGGAGAAGATCCCGAGGCAATTGGGCCCGATGAACGGGAAACCGGCCTCCCTTGCCGTTGATACAAGCCTGTCCTGGAGATCGGTAAAGCCTGCCTCTGAAAATCCGCCTGAAATGACCACTGCGCCTCCCACGCCGGCCTCAATGCATTCAGCCGTCACCGTGGGGACAATGTCGGCCTTCGTGGCGATGATCGCCAGGTCGATCTTTGCCGGGATATCGCCGATCTTCGGGTACACGGGCTCTCCGCGGATCAGGCCGCCCTTGCTGTTTACCGCATAGACCGGGATCTGGTAACGGAGATGGTTTTTGTTATATATGACGTTTGCCGGATGGGATTCGTTGTTGAGAGAAACTCCGATGACCGCCATTGTTTCCGGTTTAAACAGCCGTTTAAGATCCATCTTCCCCTCTTGAGCGGACCAATTGTTGAAGCGCGTTGAAGTCATTGTAATCCTTTAGCGTGGAAAATACAATAAGCAGACGATATGAAACATCCGTAAGGCGTAAGTCGTGAGGCGACAAATCCCGTAAGTCGTGAGGGGAAAAGGCAGCGAAGAGCGAAAGAGATGAAAGCAGAGAGTCCGGGTTCTCTCGCCTTACGCCTAACGACTAACGACTTACGGGTTTATGCCCCTCACTATCGACTTGCGCGGCCCTGCCGTTTCCTGTTATAATCCGCTTCAAAGAATTCCAGGAGGGGTGGAGATCATATGAAGGTGCATTTCTGGGGAACACGCGGTTCGCTGCCGGCATCTGTTACGGCGGAGATAATCAGGACAAAGATATTCAAGGCAATAAAGGCATCTGAGGGTCTGCCCTCCTATGACGACAACGCGATCCAGCAGTTCATAGACACAGGTCTTCCTTTTTCCGTAAAAGGGGGCTACGGTACGAACACGTCCTGCACGGAGATCATGGACGGTGAAGATTACATCATCTGTGACGCCGGGACGGGACTGAGAGATTTCGGAAACCGTGTTATGCAGCAGGGCGCCCGGAAGCAGCATGCATTCCACATCTTTCTTTCCCACCTCCACTGGGACCACATCCAGGGTTTCCCTTTCTTTGTCCCTGCATACATACCCGGCAACAAGGTGAATATCTACGGGTGCCACGACCGCCTTGAAGGGTCATTCGTTACACAGCAGAATTTTGACAATTTCCCGGTGCCCCTCGAGGCAATGAGCAGCGATATACGTTTTACCGTCCTTGAGCCCGGAAAGACATACACGATAGGCGGGTTCACCGTAAAGACCTTTCAGCAGAGCCACCCCGGTCATTCCTATGGCTACAGGTTTGAGAAGGACGGCAAGAGTATCGTCTATTCCACGGATTCCGAGCACAAGCAGGATGTCGATAATGCGAATTATCCGTTCATCGCCTTTTTCCGGGATGCCGACCTCCTGATCTTTGACGCTCAGTATGCCTTCTCCGAGGCTGTACTGGCGAAGGAGGACTGGGGACATTCGAACAACATGAGCGCCGTCGAATTGAGCGTCAGGGCAGGAGTGAAGCGCCTCTGTATGTATCACAACGAACCGACGGTCGATGACGCTACACTGGAAGAATTTCTGGAAAAGACGAGAAGATATCTCGCACTCTACGCAGAGTCCTATCCGCTTATAATTGATCTTGCATACGACGGAATGGAGATCGAGGTCTAATCCACCACTATCGTCACGTTTGCCGTCTTTGCAGGAGGAGTGCCCTTTTCCCAGGGACGGACATATATGAGATTGATCGCAGCCTTCCCCTTGCCTTCCGCCCTGAAGGTCCAGATCTCGTTACCCCCTGCTCCGACGAGCTTCGTGTCCGGGGCCTTGTATTCCGAGCCGATGAGCCTGACTATCTTTTCGTCCGGCTTGTCTGCGATCTGCCACCGGTAGCCTGTTGTAGGATTCGATTCGAGCGTCAGGACGAACTCGTCGCCGGCCTTCATCACAAAGGGAGTTTCGGAACCGCTGAAGACCTTTTTCCGTTTCATGGCTGATTCCTGGGCGCACCCATGGGACATGAACAGGATCAGCAGGCAGGTCATCACAAAGACTGTTAAAACCGTTTTTTTCATTCCACCCTCCATCTGTTCTTTGCTTTCCACTCTTCGCTCTCGGCTCTTACGCTCTCCGCTGCCTTTCTCCCGTCACGTCTCACGCCTTACGGGTTTTTCGATATACGATATACGAAATACGATATACGGCCTATATACGAACTACGATATACGATCAGTTATTAGCTATTCCCTCAGCGCCGTTGCAGGGTCGAGACGGGATGCTGAGCGGGCAGGGTAATAGCCGAAAAAGACCCCCACCGCCGTTGCAACACCAAAGCCAAGGACAATTGCAGACTGCGATATGAGAAACTCCCATTTGGAAAAATGCGCAAAGACGTAAGAAATGACGATCCCCATGATTATGCCGATAATGCCGCCGACAAAGCAGAGGGTGACCGACTCTATGATGAACTGTGTCTCAATATCGTTCCTCTGGGCGCCGAGGGCCCTTCGTATGCCTATCTCCTTACGGCGCTCCGTCACTGAAATGAGCATGACGTTCATGACACCGATGCCCCCGACGATGAGGGCGATGCTCCCTATTGCACCGAGCAACAGGGTAAAAAGCTGCATCTGTTTTTGCATCTGTGTTATCAATTCTTCCGCAGTGCGCACCCTTACGCGGAGCCCTCTTGCCTTTTTATTGAAATAATTCTCTATGACGTCCTTGACTGTCTTGCTGTCCTGCGTGTTTACCCTTGCCATGAAGGTGGTGATATCATTTGTTGTGAATGCGCGCAAGGCCGTACTGATATGGGTGATGGCGCTTCTGTTGATACCGGACGGTCTCATGCCGCCGCCCTCAGGGAGATCTTTGAGGATGCCGACCACAGTGTAGATGCGATCCCCGAACAGAAACTGCCCTCCAATGAGTTTTCTGATGCCGACCCTTCGCAGCATATCCGCGGTCTCTGCGCCGATGACGCAGAAAAACCTGTCCCTGTCGAGATCGGACAACAGACGACCTTCCCGGACATATAATTTATTGAGATCGAAAAACGATTCATCGACACCCATGAGTTCGATATACAGATCCTGACCCATGTATGAATACTGTGTGCTCGATATAATATAGGGTGCCACCTTTTTGATCAAGGGACTGTAATCCGGCAGGCTATAGATGTCATCGATGCTGAACCCTTTGTCGCCGCCCTGGTCTTCATAATCCTTTGTGACCGAGACGATATCGATGCCCATGTCCCTGAACTGCTTCAGGGCCTCGTTCTGTACGATCGTGCCGATCGATACCATGCCGATGACGGACCCGATACCGATGACAATGCCGATAAGGGCGAGGATCGTGCGCTGTTTTGCCGTTATAAGGCTTTTCAGCGCCTCCTTGATATTTGCCTTGATTATCATAGTTTTTTCATCCGGTAATGATGCCGTCCCTTAATTCGACCTTGCGTTTGCATTGCGCGGCTATCTTGGGATCGTGGGTGATGACCACGATCGTGATCCCCTCTTCCTCATTCAATCTCTTGAAGAGGTTCATGATCTCCTGTCCTGTATGGGTGTCGAGGGCGCCCGTCGGCTCGTCTGCAAGGATTATCGCAGGACTTCCCACAAGGGCCCGTGCAATTGCGATCCTCTGCTGCTGCCCGCCCGAGAGCTCCATCGGTTTATGGTGGGACCTTTCCTGCATCTCGACCTTTTTGATATACTCCGTTGATCGTTCTGCGATCTCTTTTTCGTCGATCCCCCGGTAGATGAGAGGCAGACCGACGTTGTCTATGGCCGTTAATCGCGGCAACAGATGGTACTGTTGAAAGACAAAACCGATCATCCTGTTCCGGAGGCTCGAAAGTGTCCTGTCGTCATCATAGGTTATCTTCGTCTCACCTACTGTATATGTCCCTGCGGAAGGCTGTTCCAGGAGCCCCATGATATTCATAAGCGTTGATTTCCCGCTCCCGGAAGGACCGATAATGGAGAGGAGTTCGCCCTGTTCAACCATGAGGGAGATACCCTTCAGCACATCGACTGTTGTCGGTCCGACCCGGTAGGATTTGTGTATATCGGTTAAGCGCAGCATATTCGGTCAGGGCAGAAGTATTTCTTCCCCCTTCGTCAATCCCTTTATTATCTCCACGGAATCAAGGGTGGTGATGCCTGCTTCCACCTTGACCTTTTTTATTTCATTTGTCTTCCTGTCCTTCATCATCACGTAACTGTCTCTGCCTTCGATACTGACGGCCTGGATCGGGACCATGATGGTATTCGGTCTGTCCAGGGTTGTTATCTGTACCTTGCAGGACATACCGAGGAGCAGCTTCTCTCTTGCCTCGGGCGGAGATTGTTCGACGGATACGATTATCCCGTAGGTAGGTGTCTTCTTGGAGCCGTCACCTTTTGACGCCTGCGATGAGACATGGGAGACGGTCCCCTTAAGCGTTATGCCCGAAAAGGCGTCGCCGGTGATAACGGCTTCCTGGCCCTTTTTGAGTTTTAACACCTCCATCTCGTCCACCTCGGCCGTCACCGAAAACCCTCCCGTATCACCGATGGATACAAGCAGGTCGCCTTCAGTGAAGGACATGCCGACCTCTATGAGCTTCCCTTTTTTGTCTTTATCGGAACCCGCGTCAGGCAGGATCACCGTGCCTGAGACCGGCGCGACGACGTTTGCCTTTTGCAATTGCTGCTCCAGTACCTGCAGCTTTGTCCTCGCATTATCCAGCTCGATCTTTGTTACGCGGTAATTGTCCCCCTTGCCTTTGTTGAGGGCAGTCTGCAATTCCTGGAGAGAGGCGTCATAGTCCATCTTGGAAGTTTCGTACTGCTGCTTGTCGCTTTCGAAATCAGTCGCAGAGATGTATCCCTTTTTAAACAGGGTATTGCTCTGTTCAAATTTGCTCTTTGCAGTATCAAGGGTCATCTTCGATTTGGTAACGGACCGCCTTGCCTTCGTTACCTCATCGGCATTGTCCCATTTTTCCATCTCTCTCATCTTTTCGAGGGCCTTTATGTACGTGACGTTGGCCTCCCCGTATTTGGTCTCCGTTTCCGTCGCGTCCATCTTTAAAAGCAACTGTCCCTTCCGGACGGATTCCCCGTACTGGAAGAGCTTTTCCTTCACCTTGCCGGTGAATGGGCTTGTGATGTTGACCACGTTAATGGGCTTCAGGGACCCTTTGAGGGCGATCGCATCGGTCAATCTCTGTTCGCTCACGATGAACGTCTTCATCTTGGAAGGGTCCTTTATCTCTGCGCGGGTTTCTGTTCCAGGTTTGCTGCCGGGCGGTATGATCCTCTTCCAGCTTATAAGGCCGAGGGTCACGAAGAGCACTATGATAAAGGCTGTAGCGACTACGCGGATCATGTGGACCTTTTTCAGGGCTGTCTGAAGGTTCGTGTTTGCCCCTTCGAGGTCGGTGTAAGCAGTCTGCAGTTCCTTATGCTGTGATTTTAGTTCGTCAGTGAGATGAACCTCTGTTTCCCGTAATTGTTCAACCTCGGTAATGTCCTGAAAGACTACGATGACAGCGCCTTTTTCATCTTCTTTCCCTTCCGGCGACTTAAGGAAGGAGGTGGTAACATTGAGGATCAGATCCTTCTGCGCTGTCTTATAATGCACCCGTGCGTTATGCACCATTGCCGATTCATAGACTGCGTTCAGGATCGTCTGGTTGAATTCGTCGTTCTCTTCCGCAACGAGGAAGACCTCGCCGAAGAGCCTGTTCACAACATCCTCGCCTTTCAGGTCCAGGATTGTCTCCGCTGCATTGTTGAAGGTGATTATCATGCCGTCCGTACCGATGGTCATGACGCCGTCGCGCATGTTGCCCAGAATATTTTTGTAGACTATCTCCCTGACCACTTTACTGCCCCCGTTGTTTTCATCATCGACCGTGTCATTCGTTATTTACCGTTGTTTTTTGTTGCTATCCTGACCTCGTCGTCATCCTTTTTAACGTCTATACTCCATGTCTTCAGGGTTGTCCCCAGTGTCTGGTCGAGTGTTGTCAAAGAATTGAGGTAAGTGATGAGCGCCGTCAACTCGGTGTTGTGTGCGGTAACAAGGCTGTCCTGAAAACTGAGAAGCTGGAAAAGACTGCTCCTGCCGACCTTCATCTTTTCGTTCTCAGCGTCGAACTTTTTCTGTTGCAGGATTGTGTTGCGCTTTGCGAGTTGAAGCTGCTGGTACTGCATCTCGACATCCCTGATTGCGTTCAGGACGTTTGCTTCAATGGTTTTTTCGAGCTTTATAAAGTTATTCTTCTGTGTATCGTATGCCACTTTTGCAATGAGGTAGGTGTTTGTGAGATCCGTGGTATTGAGGGGTATCGTAAGGACTGCGCCCACATTCCAGTCGCTTTTTCCCAGACTGCCGGCGCCGCTGTATGCTGCTCCGAACCTGGAATTCGTCATGCCGCTCCCTACGCCTGCGCTGACCGAAAAATCCCATAGAAGGCCGTTTTTTGCTACGTTGTATTGCAGCCTCGCCGTCTCAAGGCTTTGCAACTGTTTCAGGTAATCTGACCTGTTTTTCTGGGCGATCCCCATAGCCTCTTTAAATGTGGGGGGAGCGACCATCGTCTCGGTTTCCTCTACAGGCTCAAACTGGGTCTGGCTGTCGAGGTTGAGCGTTTGCAGAAGGGCGAGCCGTGCGCTGTCAATGCTGTTTTTGTCCTGGATGATGGTGATGTTCTGTGACGCGATGCCTGCCTCAGACTGGAGCAATTCCGATTCCGCCAGCCTGCCTGCCGCTACCATTGCCTTATTGTATTCATGGGTCTTTTTCGTGGTCTCCAGCGATTCCTTGTCTATTTCGAGCTGGCGCAAGGCCTGTACGTATGCCCGGTACTGGGTGGATACGCTCCCGATCGTATTGATAATGGCGTCTTTCAGGTCAAGGATATTGCCTTCTTCGGTAATGCGGGCGATCACAAGATCGGCGGTTGCCACCTCTTTCCCGGCGTTCTTGAGAAGGGGCTGGGTATATGACAGTGTCCATGCAGGGTTGTACCCGTATGCCTCGGCGACATCGGACTTCGTTGCCTGGTTGTTCCAGGCGAGGGCGAAGTTGCCGCCTGTGGGTACATTAAGGGTCACACTGGTGTTTGCCGTCTGGGTTGAGCCGGTGGTCCTTCCCGTATCGACATCGGGATAGGTTGAGCTCCGTTTCGTCGTAAGGGCTACGTTTCCCTGTGGTCTGAATTTGTTCTCCGCAACCTTTACGCTGAACCTTTGGGTGATCCTGTTGAGAAATGTGTTCTTCAGGTCGATATTATTTTTAAGCGCCAGGATGACACAATCGGCAAGGGTAAGTTTTTTGATATCATTTTCTCTCTTACCCGGTAACGTATCCTGTTGTCCGTTCTGCGAGGCAGGAACGTTTGATGTATCCTTGATGCCGACCTGGCCGAATGAAGGAGAAATGACGATACAGAGAACGATAAGGACTGCAACCGTCCTTATCAATAGATACGAAAACATTGTATCGTCTCCTTACACCTCAATATTAACGACCAATTCCAGTATATTTTTATCACCGTCTCTTCTGTATATCACATCATCCATGAGTTTTCTTATGAGGAATACGCCGACGCCGCCGATCTGCCGCTCGCTGATATCCAGCGTTGTGTCGGGTTCGGCAAGCGAGAGAGGGTTGAAGGCCATTCCGGCATCGATGATCCGAATAATGAATGTTTTGCCATGCTCGGCCCTGCATGATATCTCTACATCACCTTCCTGTCCCTGATAGGCATAACGGAAGATATTGACGAGCGCCTCTTCTGTGGCTATCTCTATCTCATTGATCCGTTTCCCGCTTAATCCCTGCTCCTTTGCGCAATTGCTTACAAGATCGATCAGCGTATGAAGATGGTCGAGTTTTGCGGGTACCCGTATTTCCGACAGGGCTTCCACTATCTCTTAGGCGTTATCCAGGGCTGATGCATCCGAATCGAATATCTTAAAGATTGAATAAAAACCTGATATCTTGAAGACCTCTTCAACGGGACCCTGGAGACCCGCAAACCTAATATCGCCCTGTTCGGTTTTTAACCTTTTCGCAGTGGCGAGAATACTCCGAAGCCCGGCGCTGCTGATATATTCCAGAGCGCTGAGATTGACGATAAAATTGCGATTACCCTTCGATATAAGGTCTGAGAGGTAGTTTTCAAATTCAGGGGCAGTAACGGCGTCTATCCTTCCCTGAACTACAACAACCGTTGCGTTCTTTTCTTGCCGGGTGTTTATCTCCATAACAACTCCTTCTGGTTTTTTAAGCATTTTAAATGGAAGACCTTGAAAAATCAACAGAATTTGTGTGACAAAGGTGTTGGCGGACACTGGATGCTCGATACTGGATACTCGATACTCGTCACTGGTCTCTCGTCGCTGTATACCGGTGACTTATTCAGCTAACAGCTTTCAGCTCTCAGCTATCAGCAATAAAGGCAGCAGAGAGCTTGGAGCGGAGAGCTGAGAGTGAAAAGCGAAAAGAATCTTATAGGTCCTATAGGACTTATTGGACCTATAAGATTCTGTAGCCCGTTCTCGGGCGCGAGGGGGAGTCTCTTCGGGCTTGTGCCCGAAGAGGGGGCGACGTGAGCCCCGGTAATTGACATATGCCCTTATCGTTGTTATAGAAGAGTTAGTACCATTCTTTATTTTAACAATAAGCCGTGGGCTATAAGACAAAAGCTATAAGAAAGGAGGTAGAAAGAATATGGAACAAAAGGGAAATGACAAGGGCTGGAACCCGTACGTTGCCGGTTTCCTGACAGGCCTTCTCCTCATCGCCTCTGTCTGGTTTACAGGGAAATATGTCGGCGCCTCAACTACGTTCGTCCGTTCTACCGGTTTTATCGAAAAGGTATTCGAAGCTGAACGGGTCGGGAGTATGGAATATTTCAAAAAGGAAGTGCCGAAGATCGACTGGCAGTTCCTTTTTGTAATAGGTATCTTTATCGGTTCTCTTATTGCATCGACCACGTCAAAGACGTTCCGCCTTCAGGGTGTCCCTGACATGTGGCAGGAACGTTTCGGACCGGGCAAGGCAAAGCGGGCGATCGTCGCATTTATCGGGGGTGCCGTTGCAATATTTGGCGCCCGCCTTGCTGATGGGTGCCCGAGCGGCCACGGGCTGAGCGGTTCGCTCCAGTTGGCTGTCAGCGGATACGTATCCCTGATATGTTTTTTTGTCGGCGGCATTGTTGTCGCAAGGATTCTCTACAAAGGAGGTGAGGGGAGATGAACGAGCTTATCTACGGATTAGTTACAGGCATCATCTTCGGGTTCCTCCTCCAGAAGGGAAGGGTAATCAGGTATGACAAACAGCTTGGGGCGCTCCGCCTCCTGGATATGACGATCGTGAAATTCATGTTCACCTCGATCCTCGTCGCTATGGTAGGCGTATACATCCTGAAAGATCTCGGTATTGCGAAACTTTCTTTAAAGGCAACGGTGCTTGGCGGCAATATCGTCGGCGGGCTTATCTTCGGGATCGGCTGGGCGTTGCTGGGTTATTGTCCCGGTACGCAACTCGGGGCGCTCGGTGAAGGGAGATGGGACGCAGTCTGGGGCATCCTCGGGATGCTTGTCGGGGCAGGCATCTTTGCCGAAATGTATTCCTTCCTGAAGAGAACGGTGCTGCAGTGGGGAGATTTCGGGAAGATCACCATCCCACAGGCACTGGGAATAAACCACTGGATCGTTGTTGCTGCCTTCGTGATCATCGGCATCCTCATGTTCAGGTTTTTTGAGAAGAAGGGATTATAGATAGCCGTAAATCGTGAGGCGTAAGGGGAAAAATAACACCCGTTCAATGTTCTGTGTTCAACGTTCAATGTTAACACACAACAGAAAGACTGAATAGGCCGGAGAACAGTGGATGGTATGAATTTGAACGTTGAACAGCTTTTCGCCTAACGCCTCACGACCTTTATTCGGCTTTAGAAAAGGAGAATATTATGGGCAAGGAACGGTTGGTCGTGATAGGCGGTGTGGCGGCCGGAATGAGCGCAGCCAGCAGCTACCGGAGGTTGAAGCCGGAGGCAGAGGCGATTGTTCTTGAGAAGGATTATTTTATCTCCTACGGCGCGTGCAGCCTTCCTTACTATGTCTCAGACGATGTGAAGGATTTTCAGGATCTCATATCCCTGACACCGAAGGTTGCCACAGAAGAACGCGGCATCATGGTGCTTACGAGGCATGAGGCAACTGCAATAGATTTTAGCAAAAAAGAGGTATCGGCAAGAAACCTCGATACAAAAGAAGAAAAGAGGTTCCCATACGACAGGCTTGTCATTGCAACAGGCGGGCTGCCGGTGAAGCCTCCGCTGCCCGGTATTGACCTCAAGCATGTCTTTACAATAAGGACGCTCCTCGATGGGATAGAGATCAAAAAGTTTATTGACGAATGGGGTTCCTTTCAGGTCTGTGTAGGTTCGCCTGAGTGTCTTTACATAAACCGGTATGGTGCTGAAAAGAGGGCCATGAAGGCGGTTATCGTCGGCGGCGGATATATCGGTATGGAGATGTGTGAATCGCTCCGCAAACGGGGACTCGATGTCACCGTTATCGAGAAGATGGACAGGGTCCTGGGCACCATGGACAAGAGCATTACCGATGTGGTTGAAGAAAAGATACTGGCCGAAGGGGTGAAGCTGTTAAAGGAGACGTCTGTTGAGGGTTTTGAAGGAAGCGATGGAATGGTCACCGGCGTCAGGACGGACAGAGGCGTATTCGATGCCGACCTCGTCCTCCTTGCCATAGGGGCCAGGCCGAATACGCAACTTGCCCGGGAGGCGGGGATCGAGCTCGGCGCCAACGGCGCTGTAAAGGTTGACGACTACCTGAGGACCAACATGCCCGATGTATATGCTGCAGGCGATTGTGCAGAGGCAAAACACCTCGTGACCGGCAAGAAGGTCTATATCCCCCTGGGGACAACAGCGAACAAGCAGGGGAGGATCGCAGGCGAGAATGCTGCTGGTATGAACAATGTCTTTGAAGGCATTGTAGGGACGGCGATCACAAAGGTCTTTGATCTCGAGGTTGCCCGTACAGGCCTTTCTCCGCTGGAGGCGGAGCGGGAAGGGTACAAATTCTTTGTTTCGACTATTAAAGGACGGTCACGAAGCAGCGCCTATCCTTCGGGCAAGCGGATCCTTGTATCGTTTTTCGTGGACAGTGAGACCGGGAGGCTCCTCGGGACGCAGATGGTCGGGGAAGAGGGAGTGGCACACAGGATCGATACCCTGGCGGCCTGTCTCTACAGCAGGATGACCGTCGGGGACGTGGCAAGGCTCGATCTCGGTTATGCACCGCCCTTTGCAACGGTCTGGGATCCCATCCTGGTGGCGGCAAACGTAGCAGTAAAGAAGCTGAATGAGACCAAATAAAAGGGAATGCGACAAGGGAAAGGAGAGATCATGGATCATATCACGTCATCCCTTGTGGAACGCATGGGGATGCTTCAGAAGACCGAATGGGGCAAAGAGCTGGCGAATGAGCAGCTTGAGCGTTTTGCTCAGTATGTTTATGCAGCAAAGGCAGCGAAGGATGCCCAGATCTTTAATGAAGGTTCCAGGGAACCATACATGTGTTTCATCGTTGACGGACTTGTAAGGATCGCCAAGGGAGACTCCCGCAAACAGGAGAAGATGATATCGGAGATAGGACCCGGAAGGACCTTCGGAGAGATGAGCATCATTGATGGATTGCCCCGTTCAGCATCTGCTGTCGCCGTTGAAGATACTACGATACTTGTCCTGACAAAAGAAAATTTTGAGCTTCTCCTCAATGATAACCCAAAACTCGGCAATGTGATCTTTTCGAGGCTCGCCCAGCTCATGAGCCACAGGCTGAGACTTACGGACTGGATGCTGGTGGAATATCTCTACGAATAGCAAAAAGATGCTGGTTGTGGGAGCATCAGTGTTGGGCTTTCCCCGCAAACACACTGGATAAAGACGGTGAATGGTAAGAAACAAAAGGAACTCAAGAGACAATCAGAATGCCGGGCTATTCTGCTTTCTGCTCTTCTGATTTCCATCGTCCCTCGTCTTAAGCGCAGCGGACATCCCTCGTCCCTCGGTCCTTATTGCGCCGGGTTTGCGCTCATGTATGATTGAACGGTCTGGCGTGCCTTATCGATGTCCCTGATAAGCGCCGGTGTGACGATCTCAACGAGGTCATTTTTCAGGCCGTATCTTTTGTAATACTCATCACGGACGGGCAGCAGGTCTCCTCCCTGCCCTATGTATCCGAGGACCTTGCAGACCAGGTCCGCAAGACATATAACAAGACTCTCTTTAAGACACGCATCCGGGATGCGGTCAGGCGGGAAGAATGACGGGGAGTGATGATGCTCGATGGCACCGGTGACGATGTCAGGTAGCTGCCATTTATGTGCAACGATCGCACCGATAATGGCATGGTTCATGCCGTACTGCTTTTCTTCCTCAATGACCGTCGGGAGGTCTGCTACAGGGGTCTCCCTTTTTTCAAGGAACCGGAAGAAATATTTTCCTATGTCATGGAGGAGCCCGATGGTCCCAAGTGTATATTCGGAAAGTCTGAACAGCGACTTCCCGAGATACCCTGAACAGGCAGAGACAACAGCAGAGTGGGTCCACATATTTACGTAGAGTTCACGATGGGTGTCCCGTATTGAAGGCAGGGTGTTGCTGAGGATGTCTTCAAATACCAGGGACCTCACATTGTTATAGCCGAGCAGGGTTATTGCCCTTCCTACAGAGGTAACCCTTTGCGGCAGGTTGAAATAGACCGAGTTGATCGTATGGAGGATCTTTGCTGAAAAAACCGGGTTAGTGGACACAAAAGAAGTTATCTCGCCCGGGTTTGATTCCGGGTCCTGCAGCAGGTCGAGGAGCGTGAGTGATGCAGCCGAAACAGGGGGAAGGCCGGATGCCTTTTGCTCCAGCGTTTTTTGAACGATGTCGTCAACGGCGAGGTGCGATACAGGGAAAAGCTCCTCTGCCACGTATACATAGTGAACCTCCCGAAGCGCCGGGCAGGCCTCCAGGACAGCGGCCTTTTCGGTAGCCGTCTTCTGTAACCGGGCAGAGAGGAAGGCATCTTCTTTCTGTTTCAGGTCCGCCACAGAAAAACTTAAAGAAGGCCTCCCTATATTCGATTTGAACTGGCGCACCTTGTATATGGTATAGACGATGAGGATTACAATGATAAGACCCAGTGATATGAAGAACATTACAGGCATGTTTGACCTTAAACTCTACTGTCATTAATACCAGAAAATGGGGGATAGTGGAATGAAAAAATCATTGGTATTTGTAAAATATGCGTCCTCGATTTATAATGGTCTCCAGTAAACCGGGGTTGAGATGACTATAAGGACCATCCTGCAGCGTCAGGATATACGATCATATATATCTGAAAGCTGGACCAATAGCTGGCCGATGACGCTTATCATGTTTTTCGAATTTCTCATCGGCATGACCGATATCTATATCGCAGGGCGCGTGGGGAAGGAAATCCAGGCGACCTACGGGTTTGTGGTCCAGTTCTATTTTATCTTCATCATTATCGCGAATGCCCTTTCTATTGGGACCGTTTCCGTTGTCTCCCGCCTATTTACTGCCGGTGACCGCAGCACGCTGGCTGAGACCGTATGGTCCATCATTGTAACAACGGCGGTAAGCGGCGCCGTCTTAAGCGCCGCAGGCATCTTCTTTACCTCACGGTTCATGGAGATCGTCAACATACCTGCGGAGCTTAAACTATATGGGACGCAACTGGGAAAGATCTACGCCTGCGGCCTGGTTTTTCATTACCTCCTGATAAGCACAAACGGGATCCTGCGTTCCTGCAGGATGATCAGAAGGTCACTCGTGACGATGGCGATTGCCTGTTTGCTGAACATAACCCTTAATTTTATCATCGTCTTCCACACAAGGCTCGGTTTCTGGGGCATAGCGCTCTCAACGGCCTTAAGCGTATTCGCAGGGAGCATCCTCAACCTCGGACATTGCAGGGTATTCTTAGACAAGGCCAGGACATTTTCCTTCCGTATAGTTCGTGATGTTGTCTCCATCGGGTGGCCTGCAGGGGTCACGCAGGCACTGTGGCAGGTCCATTCCATGGTGATGTTCCTTATACTCAGCTCATTGCCGGAAAAGAGCATAGAGATCCTTGCAGCCCTTGCGACGGGCACCAGGATAGAATCGGCGATCTTCCTCCCCGCGATAGCCTTCAACATGGCCAATGCGGTGATTGTGGGCAACCTGATAGGCGAGGGGAAGAAAAGGGACGCCTTCAGAGGAGGCCTTGTTACAATGCTCATGGGCGTGGGTATCGTTGTGCTCCTTACGGTTGTTGTAATTACAGGCGCCCGGTGGATCGCACTGCTGCTTTCACATAACGGGACTGTTATCGCCGAGACCATCAGGTACCTCTATATAAACATGCTCAGTGAGCCGTTTATGGCGCTCTGGGTCATCCTCGGAGGGGGCTTAAGCGGCGCCGGGGACACGAGATCGATCATGTTCAACGTGATCATCGGCATCTGGCTTGTCAGAATTCCTTTGAGCTATATTCTTGTTGTCCTTCTGGGCTTCGGTGCAGTATCGGTCTGGTGGACGATGAACCTCTCACAGCTCATCATGGCGGTCTTTATAACGAGAAGGTACTGGCAGAGAAAGTGGCTGATGTAAAACATGGTAGATCGTATATCGTAGTTCGTATATCGAAATGAAAGGAAAGCGTTCGGCGTAAGGGGTACCTGCTTGCTGGTCGCCGGTGTTCGGCGAGAGAAACCGTAAGTAGTGGGGTGTAAGGGCAATAGAGAGGAAGAGGGCGAGGGTGCAGTCGATAAAGAGTTTTATATGAGAGAGCGTTAGCATAACTATGGATGGGGCGTTATTGCTACAATTGTTATTTGATTTTCACCGGGACCGTAATACCAGAATATTCTGTAAGCTGCCGGTGTCGACTGTTCTGCATATGCTTCGAATATCTTTTCCCCCTTCGGCCCCTTCAAGGTAGTGAATTCATGTGTCCGAAGGCCGGGGTGTTTGGGATTTTGCGACAGAAACAGGATTGATTTCTTCACTGCTTTGTATCTTTTTACAAGCCCCTTGTCTGTTTTAAGCAAATTCAACTGTTTTCTTGCGAGGTCGGTGAGAAATATTTCGAACAAAGCAAGAATCCTAAATATCTTTCAGGTTCAGCTTGGAAATGTTGCCTTTTTTTGCATCCCTTAAACCTTCCTGGACGCATCCGATAGCCTCTTCATTTTTATAGAGCCATATCTCTGAAGGAGGGATAGTTTTTAATACCTTCCTGATCCTGTTTAATTCCGCAATGTCAATAACCGCAGCTATTTTGTGCCCCCTGTGGTCTGTTATATATTCCTTGATTTTGATATTATCGTCCTTCTTCTTGAGCGCTACAGGCATCTTACACCTCGCATTTGCATTGTCTTAATTATAACAGCCCTTAATCCCTTTTTCTATTTTTTATTTTACAACCCAGGATAATCTCCGATCGCGCCGAACGAATTTCTTTATACAATCCCGATATACGATATACGATCAGCTATGAGTTATTAACCGGAGTTTTTATCCTGCATTGCCAGTATCTCATCACGGAGATACCAGACCAGCCACAGGCCGGGTAGGGCGGTGAATGTGCTGAAGAGGAAGAAATTCGCCCAGCCGATCATCTCGACGGCATAGCCGGAGGTCGGCGAGATGAGTACCCTCCCGAGCGCTGAAAGGGAAGAGAGGAGGGCAAACTGGGTGGCGCTGAACCGGGGATTACAGAGCGCCATCAGAAAGGCGACGAATGCAGCCGTGCCCATGCCGCCGGAGAGGTTTTCAAAGGCCACGGCCACGATCAGCATGGCGTAATTTTTCCCTGTCCAGGCGAGGACCATAAAGGACAGATTGGAGACCATCTGGAGGAGGCCGAATACCATAAGCGACCTGAAGAGGCCGAGCCGCACCATGAGGGCGCCGCCGAAAAGTGCTCCCACGATCGTCGCTACGAGCCCCATGCCCTTGTTGATCGTCCCCACGTCGGTCGGCGAAAAATGCACGCCCCTTATGAGGAACGTCGTTGTAAGCGCCCCGGCGTAAGCGTCGCCGAGCTTGTAGAGGACTATGAGAAGGAGCATCAGTATGGAGGATTTGCGGGACAGAAAATCCTTGAGGGGTCCCCAGGCGGCCTCCTGCATGGTCTTCGGCGGTACCACTTTCTTTGGAGGTTCTTCCCCGATGAAGGAGCCGGACATGCCGATCACCATGACCGATGCCATGATAAGATAGGTTGTCTGCCAGCCGACTACCTCGGACAGGATGAGGGCCACGGCACCGGCCACGATCATGGCAATGCGGTAACCGAAGACAAAGACCGCGGCGCCCATGCCCCTTTCGACGTCCGGCAGCACATCGGTACGGTACGCGTCGATGACGATGTCCTGCGAGGCGGACATAAAGGCCACGATCATGGCCACCACGGCGAGCATAAAAGGGGCCTTCTCCGGAGATGCAAGGGCCATGAAAACGATGCATATCAGGAGGGCGACCTGGGTGAGGAATACCCAGCCCCTTCTCCTCCCGAGCCATGGAGGGACGAAACGGTCCATGAAGGGCGACCAGAGGAATTTGATGGTATAGGGGAGACCGATGAGTGAGAAGATGCCGATCGTTTTCAGATCGATCCCCGTGACGGTAAGCCAGGCTTGGAGTGTGCCGCTGGTAAGCGGCAGAGGCAGCCCGGAAGAGAAGCCGAGGAGCAGCATTACCGCCATGCGGCGGCTTGTGAAAATCTTGAGGTATGGATTAATGTTCATATGCAATAGTAAACCCGTAATTCGTAAGTGGTAAGTCGTAAGGGGACAAAAAGCTGTTCAACGTTCTATGTTCAACGTTCAACGTTAAAACAAACGAAAACGGCATGCGTCGCTGAGGGCATCGGTGTCGGGCTTTCCCGTAGCAAACCGTCGTGAGGCGAGGAAGCTCGGTCTTTTGCGAAGCAAAAGTTCCGAAGCCGAACGCGAGCGATATAAACCAGCCCACAACGTGGGTGAGAAGGGGTGGCTCCACGGACTTTGTTCGTGGAGGGGGCGACGTGAGCCCCGGTAACAGTAGCCGCTGGAGCGTAATGAGCGTGTTTGCGGGGAAATGTCCGGCGCCGATGCTCATCTCTATAATCCCAGTTGGCCGCTGATCCCGTTCATCGCGCCGATGCAGATCTCAACGAATTCGTTCAAGGGGATGCCGATTGCCTCGCACTCCATGATGTTGTCCCTGTTGACCGATGCGGCGAAGGCCCTCTCCTTCATCCTCTTTACGACCGATTTCGGTTTAACGCTTGAGAGCTTCTTGTCAGGATAGACGAGCGTCGTCGCCACAATAAGCCCTGTTACGGTCTCGCCTGCGGCGAGCGCGTGCTGGAACAGGGTCTCGCGTTTTTTTCCTGCAACGGTCTCGTTGTGCATCACGATCGCATCAATGATTTCGGCATCAACGCCCTTTTCCCCGAGTATCCTCTCTGCTTCACGTCCATGGCGGTTGAGGTCGGCATCGACCAGTTCTATGTCAATGTCGTGAAGAAGGCCTGTGACGGCCCATTTCTCCTCATCCTGCCCCAGCCTTTGCGCCAGCGCCCTCATCACCGCCTCTGAGGCGTAACAGTGGTTCAGCATCCTCTCGTTCTTAACGTATTGCTTAAGCAATGTTAATGCATCGTCTCTTGTCATTCGCTCGACACCTCCACGTATTGTCCCTTTTCGATAAGCCTTACCGTCTTCCCCTCCGGGATATATTACGCAAGAAACGTCCCGATTGCCAGTCGAAAGTATGTATAAAATGCATAGTATATCGTATTTCGTATATCGTATATAGTGAACTGCAAGAGAATCGGATACCCATCTGGATACTTGAATACTGGCAATGACGTATAGTGTGGACTGCAAGAGATTCCTTACGATATACGATGTACGGTATACGAAATACTATTTTTTTCCGGGGAAAAGTAACGCCCGGAAGCAAGAACGCTTCCGGGCGTTTTTTTGTGGATCAGGTACGAGGATTTCCCGGGGTAGGCTGGTTGTTGACATCTTCGCGCAACACCACTTCCATCTTTAAGATAGGGAAGGTGGTTGTATTAAAATCCTGTGCTGCGCGGATGGGCAGGTTTTTGGTGTTGAGAAACCAATCACCCGTTTTCGGTTTTCTTACTTCTCCCGTTACCAGAAAGCGTATCTCTTTTATCATGGTGTCCACCTCCTAATGGTATGTTACGACCTTGTCTAAGGCTATCGCTATTAATAATGCAGGCACACACCGTGAATGGATAAAAAAGACCTCCCTGTCGTAAAAAACACCAAAATAACCGTACCTTATTTCCATACTCTTGTATGAAATTTGTGCAACCATACTCTATATATACAGAAGGAATAAGAAAAAGGAAATGACGGGCGTCACAAAACGTACAAATATCAAGAGAAGGAGCCGCATGGGGTTGCAGCCCCTTCATAATTTCAGGTCTATGCTATCGAGTCTTTTTAGCGGAGACCTTGTAATCGGAGTTCAGTATCCTCTTTGCGCTTTCATCGAGGACGTCTGCTATAAAAGGGATCCTGGTCTCTTTCTCCGTTTCCCTGTTGCCTGAAAAGAGGTCACTCCGCGAGATCTCCGGGATGCTGAATTTGCGAGCGCCGGCCATAAGCTGCTGAAGCCCTGCGGTCAGTTTATCTGCCAATGTCCACATGGCGATTGCGCCGAAGGGGATCTTTTTCATTTCTGCCGCACCGACCTTTTTCTGTACGTCATAGTACCCTGCAAAGATCTCTTCTGCCTTGGAACCAAGCTCTTTTACGGAAGGCGCCAGTTCGTCCCAGTTCCCGTTCACATCCTTTCTCCGTTCCGGTTTAAGGACGCCTTCGATGTTGGAGCCGAGGAACCCCGGTATCATGGCGGCCCTGCCCATGCAGACCAGTTTGGTAAAAGGTGCACCGAGCGCGAGGGCCTTGAATATGTGATCTTCTCGTGCGAGGCCACCGGCAAAGGCGATATCGACAACCCTTTCGCCCCGCGCGGCGAGGATCGATGCGTATTCATATACCTTGGAGTGAAGGATGATCGAAGGGACACCCCAGGTCTCCATCATGTTCCAGGGACTCATTCCTGTTCCGCCGCCGGAGCCGTCAACGGTCAGGAGATCGAGTTTTGCATCGGTGGCAAACTTGATCGACATGGCGAGGGCCTCCATACCGTAAGAGCCTGTCTTGAGGGAGATCCTCTTGTAGCCTATCTTACGCAGATATTCCACCGACTCCATGAATGCTTCCTGTACCCTTTCGGGGGACGACAGGTCGGTGTATCCGAGCCTGCTGTGACGTGCAAAAGACTTGATCGCCCCGTGTTCAAAGGCCTTCTGTACCTCGGGTTTCGTCGGGTCCGGAT
Source organism: Syntrophorhabdus sp. PtaU1.Bin058 (assembly GCA_002067975.1). Taxonomy (GTDB): domain Bacteria; phylum Desulfobacterota; class Syntrophorhabdia; order Syntrophorhabdales; family Syntrophorhabdaceae; genus UBA5609. The sequence goes on along the minus strand of MVRS01000223.1, from coordinate 6,047 downwards.
CGACGACATATCCTCTGTCTTTCAGAAACAATGCATAATTGAGGTTATCAACCTGGATCTCGCCGCCGATATCCTTTGCCCCCTGGCCCCATTTTAGTTCAATGATGACCTTTTCGCCGTATTTGTTGATGACGTATTCCGCAACGCCGTTCCTCGTATCCTCAACGTTCATCTGGACGATGATCGCGCCGTAACCGTCAAAGTAACGGAGATAGGTTGCGATCCTCCTGTCGAGTTCAGGGGCCTTTGTTATCTTCCCGTTCTTTATTACCGCCTCCCGGTCGATACCGACAACGTTTTCACCGACAACGATGGGGATGCCGACGAGGGCAGCGCCTATTGAGAAAGAATCCCAGTACTTTGCCGCGATAAAGGTCGATCCAAGGGCGCCGGTCATGATAGGGATCCTGCATTTTGTCTTTACATCGTTCCCGAATTCGGTCTCGACGTTGACGTTCGGGAAGATACAGTCATCGGGATTGTTCTTGAGCCCCTTCCGCAGACCGCTTGCCCCGTAGTTGTATCCCTGTATTCTCAAAGAGTTGTATGAAACGCCTATATGACAGGTATTTGCGCTTCCGGCGGTAATAACGCCAAAGTCTCTCGGGTAGAGGATCTTTCTGCCTTTAAGGCTTGAAAGCCATGTCTCGCATCTCCCCTTGCAATCTGCACGGCATAATGTACAGAGCCCTGATTCTGCCGGGTTGCCGCGGTTTACGGTGCCTATGGCATCGTTGGATTTTGGCCATTCAATCATGTTGTCCTCCTGATAGATTTACTTTGCGGTAATTTTATGCCACAATATTGGCACTACATTGCCATAATATAATAATTGTGTCAAGAAAAATGTCAGAGGTAAATATCGTTTAACACATTGTATAATATATATAATAATGGATTATACTTTTCTCTTGCTTTCATAATGATTCTGGTAATAAAATACAAATAACGGCAAAATTGCCAATATAAAAAATTGTATTGCCGCTAATTATGTAGTAAAAGATTATTGTAGCAGGAGGTTTCGACCATGGTTGAAAAGCAGAAAAGAAAGGAACTTCTCATCTTAAATGTTCTGAAAAATACAGAGATACCTATCACCAGCACGCGTATTGCAGGGGAGTTGAAACTGCTCGGGCATGAGATGAGTGAGCGTACCGTCAGACTCTATCTTTCAAAACTGAGCCAGGATGGTCTGACGACCTGTAACGGCAAAAAGGGTCACCGGATTACCGAAAAAGGGATAAGCGAGTTTGATTCGGCAAAGATCTTTGAGAGGGTGGGGTTTCTATCGGCAAAGATCGACCGGATGACCTATCAGATGAACTTCGACCTCAACACCACCTCAGGGACCGTTGTGATCAATGTGACGATAGTGGAGCCGGCACAATTCGCAAAGAACATCCCTTATATAAACAAGGTTTACGCAGACGGGTACGCCATGGGGCATCTCATGACGTTCCTCGGTCCGGGTGAATCGCTGGGGCACATATCTGTTCCCGAAGGCATGATCGGCGTCGGTACGGTCTGTTCCATCACCCTGAACGGCGTCCTGCTGAAACACGGGATCCCGACGATCTCCAGGTTCGGGGGGCTTCTTGAACTGCAGGATAAAGAGCCGGTGCGTTTTGTGGAGATCATCATGTACGACGGAACGAGCATAGATCCCCTCGAGATCTTTATACGGAGCGGTATGACAAACTACATAGGCGCGATCGAGACCGGCGACGGAAGGATCGGGGCCAGCTTCCGCGAGTTTCCCGCAGAGAGCAGGGAACTCGTTATACAGCTTGCGGAAAAGCTGAAGCGGATCGGTCTCGGCAGTCTTGCCCGCATAGGCAGGCCCGGCCAGACGCTCCTCGATATACCGGTCAATGAAGGGAGGATCGGCGCGATCATCATCGGCGGCCTCAATCCCGTGTCCATCCTGGAGGAAACGGGTGTCCGTGCCTATTCACGGGCGCTTGCCGGTCTTATTGATTTCAGCAGGCTCTTCCGGTACGATGAGATGGCGAACAGGATAAAGGATTATTTGTAGCAATTATCGGTTATTTAGTGTTGGGCAGCGCGATCTCTTCCACCTCCATGTCGAGGAGGTTAATAAAGAGCATCCTGCCCTGCAAGAGGTTGCCCTGGTTGAGAAGTATCTTGCATACCTCTGCCGTTTCAAGTCCTGCTATGACCGCCGGTCCGAAAGAGGGTACGCCCGCAACCTTTTCGATCCCCTCACCATCAGGATAGTTTTTTAATATCTTCCAGACATTCCCGGTACCCGGCATCTGGGTTGCGACCTGTCCGTACCAACCTCCGACAGTTCCGTATACCATGGGGATTGACAGTGCATCGCACGTCTCTGCAAGTTCGATACGGGCGGCGATGGTATCGAGGGCATCTACAGCGACATCGATGTCCTTCAAGATGACTCCGGAATTGATCCTTGAAAAGGCCTCTCTGACAGGTACGACCGTAACAACGGGATTGATCTCTGTTACCCTTTGCACTGCCGCCTCTACCTTTGGCATCCCCACGGTCCGGAGGGTTGAAAAGGGCTGCCGGTTGAGGTTGTGCTCCTCAAAGCGGTCGGGATCTACGACGACAATCCGCCCTATACCGAGACGTGCCGTCTCCTCAACAATGTATCCGCCAAGGCCGCCGCAGCCGATGACCGCAACGCTGCTCTTCAAGAGCCGGAGCTGGTCAGGAGGGGTAATGAGATTCCCGTTCCTCCGATAACGGAGGGGGATGAGGCTGAGTTCCAGGATCGCCTCTTCGACCTCGGTGTATGTCAGGTGAAACCGCTTTGCGGCGCGGGATTGGACATCCCAGGCAATAGTGCCGCTTTGCGCCTCTGCAGCGAGGAATGTTGTCAGATCGTCCAGCTTATCCACCTCCGATAGGCGGAAAGACAGCCAGCGTATCCCCGTCGTGGAGCTCGTCACCTGTCTTTGCATGACGGCCGTTGACGAAGATCAGGGCTGCCTCCTTTTCGCTTATCCCCAATGTGCGAACTATATGCCCGATCGTTGTGCCGGCAGGAAATTCCCTCTCTTCCTCATTGAACCGTCCCTGCCTGAGGGTAGCGAATAGCTTTACTGTTACATGCATAGATCAGAATACCACATCTTTTTGACAGATGACAAAGACCTCTATCATATCGGTCCCCATATTCTTCAGTATCCCGGCAACAGCGTCACCCGGAACCGGTCTGTTGCCAAGAAGTATCAGCCTGCATCCTGTCCGGATATCGACCGTCATGGAGGTGAGGAACTCCGCAAGGGTATCGGACCTGAGATAGATCCCTCTCTTGAAAAAGTGCGGACCCAGATCGATCATGACGAGATTAAAGAGCTTGACCTCGATGGAGCCCTCATGGCCGGCATCAGTGCCCCCTTTTTCCCGGTAGGCAATGGTGCTCCGGAACGATGCATATACCCCTTTCCGCCGCATGGAGGCGCCTGCCAATCCGGGCATAGCCGCGGAGAGGGAAAGGGTTGACCCATCATGAACAACGGCGGTGTGAAGGTCGTCTACGGGCTGTCCATCGAGGAATATCGTGCTCAATTGCTCCTCAACGTACCTCTTTTCAATACCCATCTGTTCGACAAGCACTTCCTCAAGGGGACGGCCTGTTTTGATCCTGATAAAGAAACCTCGTTGCAGGATCTGGGAGAACTCTTTAAGGGCCTGTTGCGAGACGATGAAGGTGATGGCTGCTGTCGATATCGTATCCGGCATTACTTATTTGGCCTTACCGAGTATAAAAAGGGAGAAGGCCGGACAAAAGCCTCTCCCTTTTTGTTTGATCTGTTTTGTGCACGCTACCAGTTGAATACCGTATCCAACTCTTCATCCTTGACCTGGAATGTCACGTTGTGAGGGGGCAAGGGCTCGTTCTTGAAAAAGAGGGGCAGGCGGTCCTGTTTTGAGGTGAACCCTGCGCGTATATTGAAATCCCTCTCCAGCGTGAGTATTGTCTTGCCCAGTTCCACGACCTTTTCAGCGGTGAGTTCGATCCCATAGAAGGCATTGAGCATATCGAGAAGGGCCTGGAATGTCTCCGGCTGATCGAGGATCGCGAAGGCGATAAAAAGACACATGCCCGTGGAATCTACCGCTGCGGTGGCAACCTGGAGGTTTCTGGAAAGTTCGACCTGGCCGGCGGGCTTCAGGGGATCTACGTCGCCGCCGACCTTCAGGATGTTCGTTGCCACGGCATATCCTGCCGTATGGTCTGCACCCATGGGACTTGTCGCGTAGGTGACCCCCATGCCCTGGACTGCGCGCGGGTCATAGGCAGGCAGGGCCTGGCCTTTCACGACAGGTACCTTTTCGACACCGAAGACCTTGCCTGTTACCTCGGCTCCGCTTCCGATGATATGCCCCAGGGGTGTGCCCTTCCCAATCTCTTTGATGAGGTTTATCGCCCCGTCTGCGTCGCCGAACTGTATGAGACCCCCGTCCATGGCTACCCCTATCGTCGCGCCCATCTCGATGGTATCAAGACCGATATCGTCATCGAGAAAATCAAGCATGGCGATCTTGTCGGGGTCGTCGATCCCGCAATTGCCGCCGTGTGCCCAGACGGTCTCGTATTCCGGCTGTTTGCTGATAAAATGGCCGTCTTTGTCGTTATAAATACCTGAACAGCGGATCACGCATCCCTTGTGACATCCGTGCGTAGCGAGGCCGCCCCGTTTTGTTTCAAGCTCGGCGTATGTCTCGCCGCTGATCTTTGCCGCTCCCCGGAACCTGCCTTGTTTGAAATTGTATGTGGGATATCCGCCCGCTTCATTGATAATGTTCGTGAGGACGTTTGTGCCGTATGAGGGGAGTGCCTGGCCCGTGACTGCATGAGCGCGGAGCCCCTCGACGAATTTTATATTTGCCGCCCTGAACTTTTCAGGGTCTTTGGGCTGACACATCGGCAGATCGGTATCGTCTACGACAATGACCTTGACCCCCTTGGAGCCCATAACTGCGCCAACCCCGCCCCGTCCTGCATGACGGGTCGGTCTCAGTTCCATGTCGGTGAATGCTATCGATGCAGCAGAGAGGCGCATCTCGCCTGCCTGACCGATGGAGATGCAGGCGATCTTATTCCCGAATTCCCCCTTCATCTTCTCAACCACCTGATAGTTGCTCAACATCTTCAGGCTCATATCCTCGGAGATCTTCACCCCGTCCTTATTGATGAAGATTTTGTAAAGACTGCCGTTTTTCGGTTTTCCTTCGAGGACGATTGCCGTGTAACCGAGCCTTGCCAGCATCTGCGACGGCTGCCCTCCTGCGTTGGCCTCCTTTATCCCTCCTGTGAGAGGGCTTTTACAGCCTACCGAGATCCTTCCAGACATGGCGGCAATGCTTCCACTCAATAAACCCGGCGCTATGATGAGCTTGTTCCCCGGGCCAAGGGGATGGCACAAGGGATCAACCTCTTTCGAGACGATGGATGATGTAAGCCCTCTCCCGCCGAGACCGGTGTATGCACCGACAGGTGATGCCGTTGCCCTGGGGCCTCCTTCGGCCCCCATATCGATCCTTAGAATCTTGTCCATGGCTATCTCCCTTATATTTTATATATTGCAATACTTACAGTATATACCAGTCTGTGGTTTTTGCAATGCTAATAATTACAGTATATTAAGGAACAAAGAGTAAATCCAAATATGTAACCAATAATAACCAAAAATAACCAAAATGATACAACTGCGTATATCGTAGTTCGTATATCGTATATCGAGAGGATAATAAAAAACCGTGAGGCGAGGCGAGGATAAGAAGATGAGAAAGCAGAAGGCAATACCCCGGAAGGTCGTGAAGGGATGAATCGGAAGTTACGATATACGATATACGAAATACGATCTGCTATCAGCTGATAGCAGACGGCTGAAGGCTAAGGCAGTTTATTTTCCTATGCAGAATCTTGAAAATATTTCGTGAAGGATGTCGTCGGTGAAGGTTTCGCCGGTTATTTCTCCGAGATGGTGAAGCGCCTCACGGAGCTCAAAGGCGATAAATTCCAGTGATTCCCCGTTTTCTACACATTCAAT
>MVRS01000222.1 GCA_002067975.1 Syntrophorhabdus sp. PtaU1.Bin058 | reverse complement strand
CCCTTACGACTGACGACCTACGGGTTTGCAGCTGTCTGCTGACAGCTGATAGCTGAAGGCTGTTTACGGCATTTCGAATAGTTTGTTTTTCGGCCGTATCGTCAGGACAGGACAGGGGGCCTTCCTGACCACCTTTTCCGCGACGCTTCCTATGAGGATATGCTCAATGCCGCTTCGTCCGTGTGTTCCCATGACGATGAGATCGATCCCCTCGGCCTTCACATAATCAATGATCTCGACAAAGGTAACGCCGGTCTTTGTGGTCTTTTTGACCGGGATATCTATCTTTTTAATGACCTTGGCAAAGTCCCTGTCTACTTCAGTGCCGATGTTTTTTTCGATTGCTACAAGGTTTTCCGGGGTAAGGAAGGATTCGTAGGGCGTAAAGTAGTTGAGATTCGGTATGACGTGGAACAGATGGAGTTCCGCGTCAAACTTCTTTGCGATACTTACTGCGTAAGCAACGATCTCGTCTGTAAATTCCGAGAAATCGACCGGACAAACTATTTTCTTAAACATATCGTTCACCTCCGGTGTAATGTGTGCATGTAATTTATATACATGGAGGTTCTGATTTAGTCAAATGTTTTTATTCCAGAGGACCGGGTATTGCTTGAAAAATCTGTAACCGGTACGTATATTACATCATATGCGACCCCGAAGGAGGCAAGATGGCTATCATTGATGATCTGAAAAAGAAGACCGGAGAAGGATTGAAGACGCTCAAAGAGACTGCGCAGGACATTGCATTCAATGTCGAGAAGCAGGCAATGATAGGAAAAAAGAAATACATCGATATCACGAAGGTCCAGCGAAACATGCAGAAATTATACGTCGAGATCGGTGAATACGTATACGATATATTTACTTCAGATAAAACGGTGAGCAGGGACGATAGTTACATAACGGAACGGGTACATGCGATATCGAGGCTAAGACTTGTGATCCGGGACATCGAGGAAGAGGTGGACAAGATACGGAAGACACAACCGCCGAAGAACGACTGAAACCCGTAAGTCGTGAATCGTAAGTCGTAAGGGGTTTAACCGCCTTAAGTCTTACGATTCACGGATTTTATCGCCTAACGTCTTACGACTTACGCCTCACGGGTTTTACGAGTTTACATATATTTCTCAATCAGCGATTCGGCGATCTGGACGGCGTTGAGGGCAGCACCCTTCCTGATGTTGTCTGCCACTATCCACATGTTCAGACCGTGCGCTATCGTTTCATCCCTTCTGATACGTCCCACAAAGGTGTCGTCTTTCCCTGCGGCGTTGATCGCCAGGGGATACTTGTTTTTTAACGGGTCATCGACGACCTTGACGCCTGGGGCCTTTTTCAGGAGCGCCCGCGCCTTCTGCGGGGTCACGTCTTTTTCGAATTCAATGTTCACCGATTCGGAATGACTGTAAAATACAGGGACCCTGACGGTCGTGGCAGTTACGGCAATGGACGGGTCTTCCATGATCTTCTTTGTCTCGTTGACCATCTTCATCTCTTCCTTTGTATACCCGTTGTCGAGGAAGGAATCGATGTGGGGGAGGCAATTGAAGGCTATCTGGTGCGGGTAGACCTTTATCTCTATCTTCCGCGAGTTGTAGAGGTTGAGGACCTGCTGTTCCAGTTCCTTGATCGCTTTCATACCGGTTCCCGACACCGCCTGGTAGGTTGATACGACCACCCTTTTTATCTTTGCGAAATCATGGAGCGGTTTCAGGACGACGACCATCTGGATCGTTGAACAGTTAGGGTTCGCGATGATCCCTTTTTTCTTGTAACCCGCTATTGCGTGCTCGTTTACCTCGGGGACGACGAGGGGGACGTCGGGGTCCATCCTGAAGGCGCTCGTATTGTCTATTACCACACATCCGCTCGCAGCGGCTATGGGGGCGAATTTCGTGCTTACCGCACCGCCGGGCGAGAACAGGCCGATATCGATCCCCTTAAAGGAATCTTCCTTCAACTCCTGCACCTTCACGCTTTTTCCCTTGAAGGGTAATGTCTTTCCGACGCTCCTTGATGATGCAAGGAGGACAAGGTTTTTTACAGGGAAATCCCTTTCTTCGAGGACACTGATCATTTCATTTCCCACGGCTCCGGTAGCACCGGCAACGGCCACATTATAGGTTTTCATGTTACTCCTCCAGTTGTTTTTTCAGGTAGTTGATCAGACCGCCTGCATTAATAAGCTCCACCATAAATGGTGGTATTGGTTTTGCCGTTACCTCCATGCCCCTCCAGCGAATAACCCCTGATGCGAGATCGATCTCGATCTCTTCTCCTTCGTCTATCCTGTCTATAACATCTGCCTCAAGCAGCGCCAGTCCTTTATTGAAGGCGTTCCTGTAAAATATCCTTGCGAAGCTCTTCGCTATCACAAGGGGAATGCCGAGGGCGGATATGGCGATCGGTGCATGCTCGCGTGAAGAGCCGCACCCGAAGTTCGATCCGGCCACGATGATATCATCCCTTTTCACCTTCTCGTGGAATGACGGCGCTATGGGCTCCATACAATGCTCGCCGAGAGACTTTGGATCCGTCATGGCAAGGTACTTTGCAGGGATGATGATGTCCGTATCTATGTTGTCGCCGAATTTCCATACCTTTCCTTTAATTTGCATATAACCTCCATCTTTAGCTATCAGTCATCAGCCGTTTTCACTATCGACTATTCACTATCGACTAACGAC
>MVRS01000221.1 GCA_002067975.1 Syntrophorhabdus sp. PtaU1.Bin058 | reverse complement strand
AGAGCTAAGAGCTAAGAGCTAAGAGCTAAGAGCTAAGAGCTAAGAGCTAAGAGCTAAGAGCTAAGAGCTAAGAGCAAAAGATAAACCTTGTGAGGTATGGTGATGGAAATCCTTGAGGCGATCATCAACGGGATCAATATCGATGCCCCGGTGAAAGAGGTAAGGAAGGGTATCTTCTGGACTGCGGTGGTGAGCAGGTTCTGCGGTCTCTCATCTACCATGCTGAGGGAATACCGCACGGACGAAGCAATGGACGAGGCCATCCCTGCATCGCTGACGGAGATGTCTGCCCTTGATCTCGCACGGCTATCGTTCTCCGATGATATATCGAAGGCCTCATTGGGACTTGCAGCGGTAAATTCCCTCATCGATATCGACGGGTCGCGGATTGTCGAGATCAATGCGGGAGACCTGCTGGTACGGGTGGGGGCAGGCAAAAATGTTTCGGTCATCGGCCATTTTCCTTTTACCGACGACCTGAAGAAGGCAACAAAGAATCTCTGGGTCATCGAAAAATGGCAGAGATCGGGCGATTATCCGGAAGACGATGCGGGACAATACCTTCCTCAATCGGATATCGTAGCCATTTCGAGCACAACGCTTATAAACCACACCCTGTCGGGGCTGTTGAGGTTGTGTCCCGAAAAGAGTATGAAGATGCTCCTCGGACCCACAACCCCCATGGCCACGGCACTGTTCGATTGCGGGGTGGACATTATTTCGGGCAGCAAGGTTATCGATGAGGGGACGGCGCTCAGGCACATTAGCGAGGGGGCCAATTTCAGGCAGTTGAAAAGGACGGGATCCGTAAGGCTTATAACCATGATGCGAGCCGATACAATATCCGCTATAACATAAGGAGGCAGGGACAGGCTATGCACGAATACAGCGATAAGGTTATCAGGCATTTTAAAAACCCGAAAAACGTGGGCACCATAGAAGACGCAAGCGGGGTAGGCGAGATAGGCGATCCTACCTGCGGTGATTTCCTGAGGGTCTTTATCAAGGTAGAGGGGGATGTCGTCATTGATGTGAAATACCAGATAAGGGGATGCCCGGCAGCGATTTCATGCGCAAGCGCCATGACGGAGCTCGCGATCGGCAAAGGCCTTGATGATGCGATGATGCTTACCGAAGACGACATAGTAACGGCGCTCGACGGGCTGCCGGAATTCAAGTTGCACTGTTCGGCCCTGGGGGCGGCGGGCCTTCAGAAGGCGATCATAGATTATTTCGAGAGGTATGTGCACGGAAAGAAAACATAGGAGGCAAATATGAAAAAGGGGATAGCATTAGCATTGCTTCTCACGATATTCAGTTCTCCTGGAATTCTTTATTCGGAACAGTTACCTTCGATAGTTTCGGCATCGTGGCTAAACGAAAATCTGAAAAATCCAAACCTGCTTGTGCTCGACATCAGGAAGATCGAGGATTACAGGGAAGGGCATATCCCCGGCGCCATGAGCCTTACCTACGCGGCATGGCGCACAATGGGAGAAAGTCTTGACTGCCAGCTTCCTCACAGGGACGAACTCTCAGATACGATCTGCTCTTCAGGCATCAATGCAGACACGTATGTGGTGATCGTGGGGAACACGGATCTGGTCCGGCAACGCGTCAACGCGACCAGGGTGGCCTGGACGCTGAAATATGCAGGGGTAAAGCGCCCCGCCATCTTGGACGGGGGCTACAAAATGTGGGTGGAGAAGGACTATCCTGTAACAAAAGACTGGGTTGAACGACCGAAGAGCAGGTATAAGTGCAAATGGAACAAAGGCGTGCTGGCGACAAAAGAATATATCACATCCCATTTCAAGGAACTGGCTATCGTTGATACGAGACCGGAAAAGCTATACAGGGGAGAGGTTTCCGACCCCATGCTGAAAAGGAAAGGGCACATCCCCGGCGCGATTAATCTCCCTTACTCGCTTGTTTTTCACCAGGACGGGAGCTTCACAAACCCTGATGCCCTCAGGTATATTGCCGTGCACGGCGTCGGCAATGACCCGGATAAAGGCATAGTGGTCCTATGCTGTAACGGACAGTTTGCCTCTTCATGGTGGTTTGTGCTGAGCGAGGTACTGAGCTACAAAAAGGTTTCGATCTATGACGGCTCTATGGAAGAATGGTGCCGGGATGAGACGGCGCCGCTGGTCGAATCAACGGGAGGTAAATAGTTTGGGATCTGTTAACAGAAAATTTCAATACATCTATGGCCCTGTTCCTTCCTGGAGGGTAGGGAGTTCCCTCGGCATAGACCTGCTCTCGCAAACAGAGAAGATATGCAGCTTTGACTGTATCTATTGCCAGCTCGGGAAAACAAAAAAGGTCCTTTCCTCGCGGGGGGCCTATGTTGACGAAGAAGAGATCGTCAAGGAACTTGCAATGCTGCCCCCTGATGTCCGGATAGACTTTCTGACCTTTTCGGGCCGCGGCGAACCGACGTTGGCAGCGAACCTGGGAGATGCAATAAGGGCTGTGAAAAGGGTGCGTATTGAGCCGATAGCCGTTATCACGAACTCATCGATCATAGATCGTGAAGACGTGAGGCGAGACCTCGCCATGGCGGATTTTGTGATCGCCAAGCTCGATGCGCCGACACAGACAGTCTTTGATGAGATCAACCGCCCCTGCGAGTCTGTCGGATTTAACGGGGTCCTCGAAGGCATCAAACGGTTCAGGGGCGAGCACAAAGGGAAGCTGGCGCTCCAGCTTATGTTCACGAAGGAGAATGAAAACTGTGCAGGAGAGATGGCCCATATTGTCAGGGACATTAATCCCGATGAGGTCCAGCTCAATACCCCGTTGAGGCAATCTCCGGTCCAACCGCTTTCCGAAAGCGAATTGTCGGCGATACAGGGGTTGTTCGAGGGTCTTCCGGTCATATCCGTATATCAGAGCCATAAGGTATCCGTGAAGCCCTTAAGCGACCCCGATACGTTACGGAGGAGAGGGAAGACCTGATGCTCATCCTATGAAGGAGGTCTTGTATGAAAAAGGTTGTGCTTTTTGCTTTTAACGGCGAGGCGATGTGTTTTATCCATGTCCTTCTTAATGGTCTGGACATGAAGAAAAACGGCTACGATGTAAAGATCGTTATCGAAGGGGCGGCCACCAAGCTGATCCCAGAGTTGAACGCTGCAAATAGCCCGCTGTACGGATTGTTTCAAAAGGCGCGTGATAATGATATTATTGATGGTGCATGCCGCGCATGCTCGGTGAAGATGGGAACCATCAACGATGCTGAGGCGATGGGTCTGGCGTTGCTGGATGACATGTCGGGGCATCCCGGCATGGCACGGTACATGGAAGCAGGATATGAGGTAATCACGTTTTAACAAAAGAAAAGGTATGCGAGTGACCGGGAGACAAGACAGTAACCGGCGCAGAATATCCGATCCAATACGAGTAGCGAGGAAGATAATCCGGGGAGGCAGCGAATGTATGAATTGGTGTTCGATAAGGACCTGTGTCTTCATTGCAGCACCCAGGCGTGTCTCACCAGATGCCAGTATATCGAGATTGACAAAGAGACTGCGCGAAAAGAGATCCTGAAGATAGCCCGCGGAGAAGACTCTTTCGTGCTTCATGACTGCGCGACCTGCTATGCCTGCGAGGAATACTGTACGTCAGGCAACCACCCCTTCTACCTGATCGCCGAAAAGCAGGAATCGCTCGGCATCCCTCCGGTGCCGAGACCGCTTATCCAACGGGCAGTAAATATCGGGGTACCATTCAGAGGCCGGCCTGAGATCAACGAAGTAAACGGACCGGTGCTGAACATGGGGGCCTTTTCCGAGTACATGCCGCTTATACAGGGGAGGCTCTTCGAGGGGCTCGCAGTCATATCGACGGATGAGCGGAAGATGTTCCACTACTTCTGCCAGCTCATGTACCTCCATTACGGAAGGAGTTCCCTCATTAAAGAAAGGCTGCCGGGCATCATCGAGACTATAGCGAAACACAGGCCCACGGAGGTTGTATGTTTTCATGACGAGTGTTACGGGGCGTATACATCGTATTGCGAGGCCTACGGGATCGATGTACCCTTCAAGCCCGTCCATTTCTATGAGTACCTTTACAACCGTCTTTTAGAGCTTAAGGACATGATACGGCCCGTGGGCCTGAAGGTGGCCTACCAGCGCCCCTGCTCCTCCCGCCTCTCTCCGGACAAGCACGTCTTTGTCAGGCGCATTTTCGACCTCATCGGGGCAGAGAGCGTAAAGCGGGAGTTCGTTGACGGGAACGCCCTCTGCTGCGCAGGCGCTATCGAGGGACAAAGACGGGAGGGAAGCCGTAAACGGGCTGCTGAACAGCAAAAGAGGAACATAGAGGACATGAAAAAGGCCGGGGCCGAAATATGCGTATTCAATTGTCCCGCGTGTTTCCAGACCTTGGGTGGGATGGTTGCCGGAAACGGTATAAAGCCCATTCATATGAGCGATCTCTGCAGGCTTGCGATCAACGAGACGCCTGCAGGGTGGAGGTGATCCCATGAATCCCACGTACCAGTCGCTGATCGCTATCGTAGACGCCGAACATGTTTCCAACAGACCGGAAGAGCTCTACATCTATTCCTTTGACCTGGGGACATCCGAGCCCCACCGGCCCGATTATGTGGTTTCACCGGGCACGACCGAAGAGATACAGGAGATCGTGAGGCTGGCCAACAGGGAGAATATCCCCGTTGTCCCCCTGGGAGGAGGGTTGTCGCTGGCCGGGCTGGCAGTGCCTTTAAAAGGCGGCATCCTCCTTGACCTCAAGCGGATGGATCGCATCATCGAGGTGAACGAGAAGGGAAGATACGCTGTACTGGAATGCGGCGTGTCGCAGGGGCAGTTGACGTCCTATCTGGAAAGGCATCACCCTCATCTTACCCACTCAGAGCCGGGGGCGCCTCCTGCGGCAACGATTGCAGGGAATATCATGATCCACGGTCAGGGAGACCTTGCCCAGCCGTACGGGTTTAATTCCGACATGGTCAACGGTCTTGAGGTCGTTCTCCCCACCGGGGAGATCTGCCGCTTCGGTTCCTGCGCAGTGGGAACCCGCTGGTTTACAAACCATCCCCTGCCGGATATGGGGTTGTTTCTGGGATGGTGCGGGACCACGGGCATTATCACGAGGCTGTCCATACGGCTTTTACCGGCAAAGCGGATACGGGGGATAGGCCGCTTCGTTGTGGACGATGAGGAGCTTGTCCCGGAGATCATGTACAAACTCACGCATACACAGATGGCGGAAGACATCATTGCCTTCAGCAGCGCCGTCCCTCCATTTGCAAGCGAGCTTCAGCACTTTACCGTCAATATCTCGGCAGACTCTGAAAAAGAGCTTGAGATGAAACAGGAGATCATCTGGGACGATACGCTCGGCGAGTATATTAAAAAGGGGGACGGGGCATATCTCGGCTTTACACGGGGCCTCGAGCGGCCCCAGATATCCAAGACCTCCGATTACAAAAAGGGCGGCGGCTTCGAGTACGTGGGCAGCATCATGCCCGTTGAGAGATACCCGGAGTGTTACCGGATGGGACGGGAGATATCGGAGAAATACGATATCCCTTATACCGTGACCGGCCGGTGCATCGGTGCAGCACACTCCATGATGTTTGCCTGGACCTATGCCTTCAACAGGGCGGACCCGGCGACCATCGACGGGGCGAGAAACGCGCTCCACGAGACCGACAGGCTCGTAATGGAACTGGGCGGCGTGATCTGGAAACCGGGCGTTTACGGACAAAGGCTGATCATGGAAAGATTGGACCCTGGTACGAGGGAATTGATGAAGAAGGTAAAGGGGCTCCTCGATCCGAAGGGGATCATGAACCCCGGCAACTGGGAGATACCATAATGGCGCTGAAAGATTTTGAATACGGAGATACGATACACCGCTGCTTCAGGTGCGGCTACTGCAAGTTTCCCCTCAACTGGACGGACGTGAATAACTGTCCTCCCTACGCGCGT
>MVRS01000220.1 GCA_002067975.1 Syntrophorhabdus sp. PtaU1.Bin058 | reverse complement strand
GCCGCCTGACAGGCGCGCCCGGTTCCTTGCAAATATCCGCAGCGAATCGGGAAGGATCCAGGATATTGTGGACCATATGCTTGAGCTCTCGGAGCTTGAGGCGAAGAAGACCCTTCAGAAGGTTGAATCGCTGTCTGTGAGCGCCCTTATAAAGACGGTACTGGAAAGCAAGGAACCCATGCTGTCCGGCAAGAGATTGGATGTAATTGTCAATGCGGGAGATGATATGAAGATAAAGGGCGAGCCGTTTCTCCTCCATCAGGCCCTATCGAACATTATCCAGAATGCCATTGATTTCAGTCCTGCGGGCGGACGCATTGAAGTCGCCGCCCACGTCAGCGACAAAAGGCTCTTTATCGTTGTCAGCGATGAGGGTCCGGGGATCCCTGACTATTCCATGGAGAAGGTCTTTGACAGGTTCTTTTCCCTTCAGCGGCCCGACACAGGCAAAAAGAGCACCGGCCTCGGCCTCAATTTCGTGAAAGAGGTGGCGAACCTTCATAACGGCAGCATCACCCTCGAAAACCTCCCGGAGAAAGGTCTGCGGGCAACGCTTGCCCTGCCGGTTTGATGCGTATCCCCTCACTCCGAAAGCGGGCGCAGAAGACCACAGGTCGCTGTTGACATCTTCATTGCGAAAAATATAGTATAAAACTGTATTGCAGCAAAATCAGGACACTGGGAACATACTATAAGGCAGGTATCATTGTCGAGATTGCGGTTGACAGCGATCATTGTTTGTGCGGTTATTCTGGGAGCGGTCCTTACATGGATCGTTGTCCGTTCCGGAATATTCAATACGAAACAGCCGTCGCCTTCGTCTGCCTCACAATCCGACATTGCCGTAATGCAGGCCGACCTCGATACCGTTGTCGCAAACTACAGGAAGATCATTGTCCTCCTGGAAGACGAGAGATCGTTAAACCCCGGACAGCTCGCAAGGGCAGATCTTATAGGACAGGATCTCTTTTATAAAAATCAGAAGCTCCTCGGAGACCTCACTGACAAACTTACATCGGAGACCGGCGGGACCGGACACGCATCATCCACAGCGCCTCCGCAGGGAACGACCCATTTCCTGGACCGGCTGGAGAACCTGCCTGACTGGCATGATGCAGACAGGCTTGTCTTCTTCGAAATGGTTGAGGAACTGATCGAGACCGCAGGCAAACTGCCGGAGACCTTCAGCGGCAAGGCAGACCTGCTCCGCAGGCTGGAAGACGACCTGAAGGCGTTGAAGCAGATCCGATCACTTTACAACAAGGAACTGGACAAGATATTCGGGCGCTTCGATATGCGCGGGATAGTTGTGCGCCGGGAGGCCTGGGAAAGGTACGTGGCATATCTCAAGACGAAATTCACGAGAGAGGATATCTTTAAAGAGTATTCCTCGATGATCCCCGAAGACACTGCAACCCTGTGGACAGGTGAACGCGGCCCTGCTGCTGCCAGGGGCGAATTCCAGCCAAAGCAGCTCGTCCTGACCTTTGATGACGGTCCCCATCATCGTTACACACCGCGCATTATGGAGATACTCCAGGACAACGGGGTAAAGGCGGTCTTTTTTGAAGTGGGCTGCAATATCGGTTCAATCAAGGCCGACAACACCATCCAGCGTAGCAAGGTTTCAAGGATCAGCGAGGAACTTGTAAAATCAGGCTTCTTTCTTGCGAACCACTCATACTCCCATGCATTCCTCCCAAAATTGAATGAAAAGGACCTTGCCAGAGAGATCGGGGAGACAAGCAGGCTCCTGGAGAGCATCGCCGGCAAACCGACGACCCTCTTCCGCCCTCCTTACGGCGCACAGAACGAAACAGTCCTTGCGGCCGTAGACGCTCATCACATGAGGTCGCTGCTGTGGCACGTGGACTCCAAGGATTGGGCCGATCCGATCCCCAAGTCCATCGCCGACAGGGTAGTCCGGGAGGTCAACCGGAGCAAGCGGGGGGTCATCCTTTTCCATGATATAAATTCACGGACCGTTGAGGCCCTCCCTGTTATTATTGAGGCGCTCAGGAAGGACGGTTACCAGTTTTTGAGTTGGGACGGCAAGACGTTTTTTGCCGAAAACAAAAGGGGCAACGAGACGCCTTCCGCGCCGCAACAGGCGCCTGAACTCTACCGGGAGAGCTGGGCCGTCATTATCGGGATTGACAAATACCGGCAGTGGCCGAAACTGCGTTATGCGGTCAATGACGCGAAAGGCGTGAGGGAACTGCTTATCCGCAGGTATCGGTTCAAGCCCGAGAACATCATCATGCTCCTGGATGAAGACGCCACCAGGGACAGGATACTCTCGACCCTCGGCGACGTCATGGGGAATACCGACAAGGTGAAGAAGGACGACAGGGTTTTTGTCTTCTTTGCAGGCCACGGCGTTACAAAAAGACTTCCGAGCGGGAGGGAATTGGGCTACATCGTACCGGTGGACGCAGACTCACAGAATTACCAGGGTAAATCCATATCGATGACAAACTTCCAGGATATTTCCGAGACCATACCTGCAAAACACCTCTTTTTTGTGATGGACTCCTGTTACAGCGGGCTTGCCTTGATGCGCGGTTCAGGCATCGCCAACTCCGGCAACTATCTCAGGGAGGTGTCCCGTCGCGTCTCACGGCAGATGCTTACGGCAGGCGGGGCAGACCAGCAGGTGGCCGATACCGGTCCAAACGGCCACTCGATCTTTACCTGGTCTTTTCTGCAGGGCTTGGAGGGGCGGGCGGATTTGAACAACGACGGATTCATCACCGCGTCAGAGCTCGCAGCCTACATCGGGCCCACCGTATCGACCCTCAGCAAACAGACGCCGGCCTTCGGAAGCCTCGCGGGGAGCGAAGGGGGTGAGTTCATATTTGACCCGAAAGGGGATACGGAGTTTCTCAGCGAGCTTTCGGCGCAGCTTGACCAGGAGGCCATCAGGATCAATGACCAGCTTGAACAGATCAGGAAACAGATTGCCGAGAAACGGCTTCGCAACAAGAAACTGCGAAAGGAGCTCAACCTCGCCATGACCGATGCCGGGACCGTAGACCCTTCGATGAAGACCCGGGCCGATCAGTCGATAACCTTTGCGAAGCACATTGAGAGGGGAGATGCCCTGTTCAAAGAACAGAAGTACAACGAGGCACTGAAGGAATTCCTCGATGCGGCCCGGATGGTCCCGTCAAACCCCCTTGCGGCCAATAACGTAGGGTATATATACTTCAAGACAGGACAGTACAAGGAGGCGGTCCAATGGTTCGAAAAGACCATCGCATTGGATCCGTCGCGCGCCGTCGCTTACGGAAACCTGGGCGAGGCCTATTTTAACTTCAACAAAAAGGCCGAGGCAAAAAAGGCATTCATTAAATACCTTGAGCTTGCCCCTGATTCAAAATACGCCGCAGAGATCAGGAATAAACTGGCGACACTGGATTAGTCCCTATTCGCGCCACCCCTTTTGCACAGCGTTGATCCGGGTTTCCAGGGATTTTACCTCGCTTGACGACATGGGCTGGAACGACGTGGCCGCCTCCAGATTCTCCTCGAGCTGTCTGCGCGTCCTGATCCCGGGGATGGCAACGGCAACGGGCTGCGTCCAGGCGAACCTCAGGAGCGAGCGGGCATCAGATCGACCGGGACCCTTTCCCACCAACATGCCCGGACGGCCGCCAAAGGTCTTCATTGCAATAACCCCGATGTTTTTCTTTACGGCAAGGGGAAGCTGTTCCCGGAGCGCAGGCCTGCTGAACCGCGCGGGATTGACAAAGCACATGAACGTGTCCCAGGGATAGGTCTCCAGCGCCTCTTTTACCTGCGGGTCTTCAGGATGGCCGGTGACGCCGATGAACCGCACTACCTTCTGTTCTTTAAGTTTCCAGAGGGCTGTCAGGACGCCGCCTGCCAGGCCCAGTTCCTTCACGTTGTCGCGGGCGCAGATATGATGCACCTGGATGAGGTCAATGTAATCGACCTTAAGCCGCCGGAGGCTTTCTTCCACTTGCGCCATGGCGCCGTCATATGTCCTGCTGCCGGTCTTGGTGGCGAGGAAGATCTCTTTCCTGCGCGCCGTTCCGGTGATCAGACCGATATTCTTCTCAGATAAACCGTCCTTGCCGTAAACGTGGGCAGTATCAAAGAAGGTAATGCCGCTTTCCAGTACGTCGGAAAGGAACATCCCGACAGCCTCCTTGTCAATACTGTCGGAGACAAATCCATCGCCTCCAAGACCGAGAATAGGGACGTTCACGCCGGTCCTGCCGAGGGGGCGGGCGGGGAGTTTCGATGACGCCGGTGTTGCGGAAGGTACGTTCCCGGCAATACCCTTGAGGGGCGCGACAGTACTGCATGCAGCGGCAGATACGACCGTTTTGAGAAAATCGCGGCGGGAAAGGGAATGGGGGCATTGTTTCATTTTTTTATCTCCCTTACATGAAACCTAAGGATGGAACCTGTCGGTTCACGGGTCCGTTCTTCCATGTTCCGGTATGTTTACGCTCACGGGCTGAACTAACAGGAAAAGCTTACTGCTCCGGGACTAAGCCGTGAAGTCATTGTCATCCAATCCCGGTATTATTGCAAGAAGAAAATATCCGATGGGCACAGGACTATTCCTGCAGCACCATATAGGCGTAACCCGATTCTTTACGGTTGCGTAGCCGGTAATTCAAAATTTTGAAAATAATTTTCTTGACAAGAAATAATTAATTAATTAATGTATGATACATTGATACTTTGAAACTATTAAATATTGATACTATAGAGCAGAATAGTCGAAATATAAAAATGGCCATACCAAGCCGTTAATAAAGGGAAAAAAGATCAGAAGGCATAAAAGGCAGGGCCGAAATAAACAGTGAATTAAGTATTATGAGGAGGTGTTTTAATGAGTGCTGTACCAAAAACAATAAAACAATGGCAGATGATTACACCAACATCAGTAGATAAGAAAACGGGAAAAGTAACCCCTGGAAGATTTGAAATTGCAGAAATACCTGTCCCTGAGCTGAAGGAGGGAGAGGTGCTGGTGGAGATCGCCGGCTGCGGTGTGTGTCACACGGACCTTGGCTATTTTTATGATGGTGTCCCGACCGTGAACACACCCCCGCTGGCCCTCGGTCATGAGATCAGCGGCACAGTAGTAGACGGCGATGCCGGGTTGATCGGAAAGGAAGTAATTGTACCGGCAGTTATGCCGTGCAGGAAATGTATCTTATGTAAGACCGGAAGAGGAAACAGATGCCTGGCCCAAAAGATGCCCGGCAACAGCATAGGGATATATGGCGGATTCGCCAGCCATATACCGGTCCCATCAGTTGATCTCTGCCTTGTGTCTGACAGAAAGGGATATGACCTTGAAAAGCTTTCTGTGATTGCCGATGCGGTTACGACACCGTATCAGGCATCTAAAAGAGCAAACCTGCAGCCGGGCGATAACGTAATCGTCATCGGTGTAACCGGTGGTCTCGGCGTCTATATGGCCCAGACCGTAAAGGCCCTGGGGGCAAAGACGGTTGTAGGTATCGCAAGGAACCCCGAAAAGTTGAAGAGGGCCCTGGAATATGGCTGCGACAAGGTAATCAGCACTGTAGAGAAAGACAACAAAACTATTGTCGGAGAGTGGAAGAATTTTTGTAAGGAAAAAGGCATCGACAGCATTGGCTGGAAAATATTTGAGGTAACCGGCACAAAGGCAGGTCAGGACCTTGCACTTGATCTCCTTTCTTTTGTCGGGAGATTGATGCTTGTAGGTTTCGGGATGACCCGAAGCGAATACATGTTTTCAAAACTGATGGCACTCGATGCGGATGTGATCGGAACATGGGGCTGTCTGCCTGAATACTACCCTATAGTGCTCGATATGGTGCTCGGCAGGGATATCGTGATCGATCCGTTTGTTGAGGTGAGGCCGATGAGCACGATTGCCGCTACATTTGAAGAGATACACAAGGCCGGTTCTCCTGCAAAGAGGGTCGTATTGAAGCCTGATTTTTAATCCAGGGACACACATTATGAAGAAAGAGAAAAAGGAGTATTTATAACCCGCAGCCTTTGTTTGGTTTATTGTCGTGCAGCAAAAACAAACGAAATTGTCTTGAGCGGAGCGGCACAATGAAATTTTTGAAAGGAGGTCGAATTGCTGACCATGTTGTGATCCGGATATTCCATTAACCTTAACGGTACCAGAATCCAATAAAATTTTAAAAGGGGGAATCACAATGCTTATCCATGAAATAATCGAAAAGAATGCCTTAACTATGCCTGATAAAGAGGCGCTTGTCTTTGAGGGCCAGCGGTTTTCCTACAGGGAAGTAAACGAGAGAGCCGATATGGCGGCGGCCGGATTAATCAAACTCGGCGTTAAAAGAGGCGATCGGGTGGCCCTTCTCACAGGCAACAAGCCGGAGATGATATTCTGCGGTTTCGGCTGCTTCAAGATCGGTGCCATGCTTCAGACGGTAAACTATTACTACACAGATTCCGAGACGGTCTATGTGCTGGAAAACGGTGGAGCATCTACGCTTATCCTCTCCGATCAATACCTGAAATACAATTATGCCGAGAAGGCACCGGCCTTCCGTCCCTATCTGACCGATCCAAAGACCATTATTGTCACCGGTAAAACAACTCCGTCCGGATGCCTGTCGTATCTCGAAACGCTGCAGATCCCCTTAGACGGGGAAGCAAAAAGGACTCTTGACGAGAGAAAAGCGGCGGTCGCGGAAGATGACGACGCCTTCCTTGTCTACACAGGAGGTACAACGGGGTTGCCGAAAGGGGTGTTGGTAAGCCATAGAGGCAGATATGCCGTGGACGAATCGTGGACCTACGCATTGGGATTAAACTCCGGCGACAGATATCTGCTGTCGATGCCGCTTTTCCATTTATTGCCCTGGCATATTGTAGTCGGGACCTTCATGAGGGGCGGAACGGTTGTTCTGACAGAGGCTTTTAACGCCAAAGAATCTCTGCAATTGATCGAAAAAGAGAAGATCACCTGCCTGCTGGGAGTTCCAACGGTATATGTCTACCTGAACCGTGAACCGGATATTGAAAAGTATAACCTGTCCTCTCTCCGGCTGGGGATTACGGGAGGCGATATTTTTCCCAAGGAGCGGTTTGAAGAGAGTGAGAAGAAGTTAGGGGGAGGATTCCGGTTATTCAATTATTTCGGCTTGACCGAGGCCGCAGGCGATGTAACCACAGTGACATTTGCAGATCCCAGGGAAAAGGCTGTAACAACGATCGGCCGTCCAATCCCTGGCTTTGAAGTAAGGATAGTCGATAACAACAAAAATCCTCTGCCCCCCAATGAGGAAGGAGAGATAGCTGTAAGAGCATCCTGGTTCCGCGGATATTTCAGGAACCAGAAGGCAACCGATGAAACCTTTGATAAGAATGGCTGGCTTTACACCGGCGATCTTGGGTCGATAGACGTTGACGGCTATGTCATCTATCTCGGCAGAAAGAAGGATATGTTCATCACAGGGGGGAATAACGTTTATCCTGCGGAAATAGAACTTGTGCTGCAGAACCACCCTAAGATACTGCGTGCGACGGTATTACCGGTTCCCGATGAAGTGCTTGGGGAAGTTGGAAGGGCCTATTGTGTTCCCAAGGACGGCCAGACCCTGACTCAAAGCGAGTTGCTCTCATTCTGTAAACAAAACATGGCAAGCATAAAGGTCCCGAAGGAGTTTGTCGTAAGGGACAGCCTCCCGCTGACAGATGTTGGAAAGATCGACAAGAAGGCATTGAAGAAAGAAATCATGGAAGAGAAGAGACCGGGATCTGAAAAGAAAAATACATGATTAAAGGTCCCTGCTGTTACAGATAGACAGAAAAGAGCCTGAAAAATCCTATATCAAAAAAGGGGGTAGCAATGCAAACGAATGAAGCAAAAAACGTAACACAGTGGTTGGATTCTCTTTCATTTAACCGTTTCCACGGCCTTGTAGTGCTTCTTTCGGCGATGGTCTGTATCTTCGACGGGTATGATTCCCAGATCATCGCTTACGTAATGCCTCAGGTCATCAGGGAGTGGAAGCTTACGCCGATTGTGGCCGGCTCGATCGCATCTTACGGGTTCCTGGGATTGATGGTGGGTTCTGCCAGTTTCGGCATGATCGCCGATCGTATCGGAAGAAAAACCGCCTTAATGCTTGCCCTGACTGTTTTTACGAGCTTTAGCGGCGTGGCGGCATTTGCGCCGAATTTTACCATCTTTTGTATATTGCGGTTCCTGGCGGGTCTCGGGATGGGCGGTGCCTTGCCCGTGGTGCTTGGCATCGCTTCCGAGTTCTCGCCGGCACGGATACGGGGAAAGGTAGTCACGGGCGTGTTCGCCGGTTTTACCGGCGGATGGGCCTTGGCCGGCGGTGTGGCCATGTGGATTATACCGGCCCTTGGATGGCGTTCTGCGCTCTTCGTAGGGTTTATACCCATCGCTGTTCTCCCTATCCTGAAGTGGCTGTGTCCTGAATCGGTCCGTTTCCTGGCGAGCAAGGGCCATCTTGACGAGGCGATAGCCCAGATGCGAAGAGTGGAAAGGGCCGCCGGGGTAAAACCTATAGAGTGGAAAGACGAACATTTCCATGCAGGGCCGGTTGTAATGAAACACGGCAGGGTCAGGGATCTCTTCGGACATCATTTGGCCTCCATAACCCTTGTCCTCTGGTTCTCCACCTTCTTTAGCCTTCTCGTGGTTTATGGCTTGTCGACCTGGCTCCCCACTATGTTGGTGAAACAGGGCATGTCCCTTGTTAAAAGCTATAGCTACGGATTTGTCCAGGCTGTAGGCGCCTCCGTAGGCGGGTTCTTGTGCGGGTGGGTGATGGATTGGCTTGGCAGAAAAAGGGCCATGATCGTTTTTTACTGTCTTGCGGCCGTAATGGTATATCTCTTCGGAACCGTATCAAACACGGTAACGCTTTACGTAATCGGCGGATTGGCAGGTATGCTGGTTATCGGGGCACAGATCGGGATACAGGTAATATCCGCAGAGTCCTATCCTACCCAGATTCGTACCACAGGCGCAGGGTATGCACTGACAATGGGGAGGTTCGGCGCCATCGTGGCAGGCGTCCTGGGGGGACTATTGCTGGAGCTTGGTTTCACATTCCGGCAGTTCTTCGCCTTCTATTCACTGCCGTGCCTGATCCTGGCGGGCCTGGCATTTCTGTACCGCATAAACAAAGCAGATGCACTGGAAAAGATCTCTGCAAAACTGTTGCAGGAAAAAGAGGGCGCGTTGAAAACAAAAGTAAGTTTTTAAAAAGATGTCGTGGGTGGAAATGCCTTTGGATGTTATCCCATCCCCCTTTTGAATGGTTTGAAAAGGTAGAGTACACCCACTTTGAGTATTGGAATTTTACGCGCCGGGGCAGGGGATTTCATAAGAAGGCGGCGCTATAGACGATCCGGACGTACCGATGGTTGTACGGTCGTTCCGCATTAGTTCACGATGAAAGAAAGGAGGAACAATATATATGGCAACCAGGGAGAGAACAAAGGAACTGATAGATGGGATCTATAATGCAATTATTGAAATGGATGAAGACGCCGTAACGGAACTATGCAAAACCGTTATCGATGAAGGCATCGATGCCTACTATGCTGTATCAGAGGGACTGACAAAGGCGATGGACAGGGTGGGAGAACTATATACGAACAATGAATATTTTGTCCCGGAGCTTCTCCTGTGTGCGGACGCGCTTTATACCGGACTGGATATCCTGCGTCCCCATATAAAATCTAACAGTGATGAGAAGAAAAAACAGTTGATTATAGGTACGATCGAGGGCGACATCCACGACATCGGCAAAAATCTCGTGAAGATAATGTTCGAGGCTGCCGGTTGGGTAGTCCATGACCTGGGTAAAGATGTCATGCTTCAGAGGTTCGTTGAAGAGCAGGCAAGAACGCATTCGGATGTCATAGCCCTTTCCGCCCTCATGACAACCAGCATGACGGCCATGCCCAAGGCTATAGCGATGATCAAGGCCGCAGACCCGGATGTTGCCGTTATGGTGGGAGGAGCGCCTTTGACGCGCGACATAGCAGTGAGTTACGGCGCCGACGGTTATGCAGACAATGCAGGCGAGGCTGTCCGTGAAGCAAACGAAATGTTAAAGCGGATCATGAAGTAGTCCGCAAGTACGCTGTTGATATCAGGGAAATCTACAAGGAGATGATCTATGAGACAGGAGAAGATGACGTGGGTGGAAAGGTTGGACGCTTTGCGAAACGGTAGGTCCGTAGACCGGGTACCGTTTCTGTCGTTTATTCTCGGATTCTGCGCAAAGAATGTCGGTTATCCCGTGGCTTCCGTTTACAGTGATCCGGAGAGAAGTCTCCTGGCACAGATGTTGACCAGGGAGCAATACGGCTATGACAGTGAGCCGTTCTATGGCTATGCATCGTTCGGCGGGAGTGAATTCGGTGGAGAGATCAAGCTTCCGGACGGCGAATACGAACAGGCGCCGTCGCATGTGCGCTTTGCCGTCGAAAAAGAACAAGACGTCGATAGGCTGGAGCTGCCTGACGTAAAAAATGCAGGCGTGCTGCCTTCGGCAATGAAATTCTCCCAGCTTCAGATCGCAAACGGCATCGAGCCGTCCGTAGTCGTCGGAGGCGCCTTCACCATTGCCGGCAATATCTGCGTTGTCGATACTCTCTGCCGCTGGGTGATAAAGAAGCAGGGTCTGGTGCACCGGCTCCTTCGGCTTGCTACCGACCATATTCTTGACATTGCGCGATTCTGGGTGGATAGATTCGGCAAGGGGCGGGTTAACATACAGATATGGGAGCCTTTAGCCTCCAACCAGATAATATCGCCAAGGCACTTTGAGAAGCTTGTACTGCCCTACCAGGTAGAACTTCATGAAAAATTGCTTGCCATCGGCATTAAGCACATTCTTTGCCATATATGCGGCGAACAGAACCAGAATCTGCCGTACTGGTCGGATGTACCGATGGGCAAGTTCGGTATAATCAGCATCGGCAAAGAGATTGACATCACCACAGCCATAAAATATTTCGGAGACAGGTACGTTATCGCCGGAAACATTGAGCCTGCGATCCTGCAGACGGGAACGCCCGGGGAGATATATGAACTTTGCCGCCAGGCAATTGAAAAGGGAAAGCATGCACCGAAAGGTTTTGCCCTGATGCAAGGCTGTGAAGTCCCCGTCAATACTCCCCCGTATAACCTCTATACCATGAAAAAGGCTGTTGATGACTTTGGATACTATTAAAAGCCTGTGCTGCTCTTTTAAAAGCCTGTGCTGCCCTTTTAAAAGCCTATACGGAAAAAGGGCATGAAGAGACTGATGAGCCGACTTCCAAAACATTGGCGGGGTAGTAACGGTCGGGAAAATCATAAAGGAGGATAGATATGGAAGACAAAATTGAGATGAGAACCATTTGCGGGTTATGCCACACCGGATGCGGCATGCTTGTAACAATCGAAAATGGAAAGATTGCTGCCATAAGGGGGGATAAGGAGCATCCGGCCAATCAGGGGGCTTTATGTCCGAAAGGGGTGGCCTCAATCGATCTCATTTACTCAAAAGATCGGTTACTGAAACCCATGCGAAAAACTAAAGGGGGATTTAAGGAAATATCATGGCAGGAGGCCCTCGATTTTGCAGCAGATCGGCTTGGGAACCTCAGGGAAAAGAGCGGCCCCGGTGCTCTCATACGGTTTGCAGGGGCCCCGGTGAGCTACGACGGCCGGGATAGCTTTATGCAACTGATGGCGTCCTTTGGCTCGCCTAATTTTGCCGGTGTTGCCCATTTGTGCCACGTGCCCCGGATTACCGCCATGAAGTCGGTCTTTGGAAGCCCCCCTGAGCCTGATTACGCCGGTACCAAGATGATCATCTTCTGGGGGACTAATCCCATGGGTTCCACGCGCTACGGAAATTATGCCGTTGAGGGGGAATTGGGAAATTTTCGTTCAATGATTCAAACGGCGAGGGCCAAGGGGATAAAAGTGATTACCATCGACCCGGTGAAATCAGAGACCGGCGAACTCTCGGATATGTGGGTTCCGATTGAGCCCGGCACCGATCTCGCCCTTG
Source organism: Syntrophorhabdus sp. PtaU1.Bin058 (assembly GCA_002067975.1). Taxonomy (GTDB): domain Bacteria; phylum Desulfobacterota; class Syntrophorhabdia; order Syntrophorhabdales; family Syntrophorhabdaceae; genus UBA5609. The sequence continues at coordinate 6,200 of MVRS01000220.1, read as the reverse complement.
CGCTGGCAATGATCCATGTATTGATCGAAGAAGATCTCTATGATTCCGAATTTGTCAAAAACTGGACCGTGGGTTTCAACGAACTGCAGGAGCATGTTAAAAGGTATACGCCTGAATGGGCGGAAGGGATAACGCATATTCCCGCCGACACCATCAGGCAGATCGCCAGAGAATATGGTTCGACAAGGCCGGCCGTTCTCAGGGACGGGAACGGTTTCGACATGCAGACAAACGGAGCCCAGACCATGCGTGCGGTCATGTTCCTCATCGCGCTCACTGGTAATTATGACAGACCGGGCGGGAACGTCCTTTTCCCCTGGGCAAGACAGTCTTTCCTGCCCGATTTCAGGAAAATAAAATTTAGTGAAAAGAGGATCGGGGAAGACCGGTTCCCTCTCTTCCCGGAAATAGCAGGTCCGACGCTCCTGGACGAAATCCTTGCCGAAAAGCGCAGATACGGATTGATCGTCACTCACAGCAATCCTGCCCTGATAATGGCGAACACCGAAAAGATAAAGAAGGCGTTCAGCAAATTGGAATTCATGATGGTCCTGGACATGTTTCCGACAGCTACCGCGCAGATGGCCGACCTGATCCTGCCTTCTCCGTCCTTATTCGAATCATACGGCTACAGGGCATACTCGAGCCGCCAGGGAGGCTTTATAAGTCTCAAGCCGAAATTGATTGAGCCGCTGGGAGATTCGAGACATTTCGCGAAAATAGAATACGAGATTGCCTCCAGGCTGGGGATGGCAGGGGACTACGCGTTCAGCAACGATGAAGAATGGGTCAACTATATGCTTAAACCGACGGGGCTGACGGTTAATGATTTTGACGGAAAACCGGTTGTTTACGCAACGGGACCGGCCGACTATTATAAGTACCTTAAGGATGAATTCGGTACTCCCAGCAAGAAGGTTGAGTTTTATTCCGATACATATGCAAAACACGGACAGGAGCCTTTACCGTCGTACAAGGAGCCTCTGGCTTTAACGGACTGGGACCCGCAGGCACGCGCGCAGTATCCGCTCAAGGGAACTACAAGAAAGCAATACGAATATGTTCATACCAAATTTCGCAACCTGGACTACCTGAAAAAACTGTACCCCGGACCATTGGTTATGGTTCATCCCGACGACGCATCTGCTTGCCGGATACAAGAGGGCGACATGGTGAGGGTTCAATCTCCCCACGGCAGCGTTGTTATGAAGGCAAAAGTCTCCGATCACACCAAGCCGGGATTGGTTGTGGCTGATTTCGGCTGGGGCAATCCCTGGGATGCCTCTCAAACAAACGCAAACTCGCTTGCCCGGGGAGATGTCTGGGACCCCATTTCGGGAGGTACTCCAAACAGGCTTTTTTATTGCAATATCCGCAGGGAGAATCCGTGAACTGATGGCGGAATTTGAATGTATCGGGAGATGGGAGGATTGATGAAGATTTGTGCTTATACCTTTGAGGAATTTGTAGAGCGGGCGAAGGCATTCCACGGGGTTGCCGGTCCCGGCCTGATTATCGGGGGATTTATGGTTGACCTGGCATATGAGAATTTGCCTGCAAAAGGGTTTTTTAATGCCCTCTGTGAAACGCCTAAATGCCTTCCCGATGCCATACAGCTACTCACGCCCTGCACCGTAGGCAACGGCCGGCTCACCGTTATCAATGTGGGTCGTTATGCTATGACGCTTTACGATAAATCAACAGGAGCGGGGGTACGGGTTTATATGGATTCCGTGAAGGTCGGCGCCTGGCCGGAGTTGAAAAGCTGGCTCTTCAAACTGAAACCGAAAGAGGCACAGGACGACGAGCTTATTATGAAAGAGATAAAAGAGGCCGGGAGCAGGGCATGCAGCGTTCAGTATGTTAATGTTGCCGGGCATTTTACGAAGAAGGAACGACGCGGCGAAATGGCTGTATGCCCGGGGTGTCGTGAGGGTTACCCTGCCGGTGACGGACATTTATGCCTCGCGTGCCAGGGGAAGGAGCAGCCCTATGAGGATACCCGTTACCGGATAGATAACCCGGCTTTCATTGCGGAAAAACCATCAAAAGGTTCAGCGGGTATATCCGGCAGCATGTCCCTTCGCTCTCCGGGTATACTGCGGTGAACCAGGTCTTTGAGGCCGTTGAACCGTCTCCGGCAATGTGTCCCGGGAACGGGTTTCCGGGATAATCCGGTTGCGCAAAACATTTGAAACGAGGTTAAATAAATCGGGTGAACATACAGTCGTTGATAAGTTGACTCATTAAACAGGAGGTCAATATGGAAACAGATAAAGATAGCAAAATGACGAGCGCGGAGAGGATGAAGGCTCTGTTTGAAGGAAGACGTCCGGATAGAGTACCCTTTAACCCTTTCGCCATAGGTTTTTGTGCCGGCATAGTTGGGTTTGAAATCGCGGACATGTACAGTGACCCCCGGAAGAGCTTTGAAGCACAGCTCATGACCAGGGAACTGTATGGATATGACGCAAACCCGGTTTATGCTTATGCTTCTCAGGGGGGATGGGAACTGGGGGGAGAAATAAAATTTCCCACCGGTAATGCACAGGCCCCTGTTGTCAGCAATGCCCCGGTTAAAACTATAGAAGATATAGAACGGCTTGAGATGCCCGACGTCTCTCAAGCCGGTGCGTTACCCCTGATGATGGAATTTGCCAGGTTGCAGAGCGATAAGGGGATGGCAAGCGCCTTGTATTTTGGGACCCCCTTTAAGCTTGCCGCTAACGCTATGGAGTTGCCGAGAATGGCTCGATTGATGATCAAAGAACCGAATTATGTACACAAGCTGGTCAGAAAAACGACTGACTTTACCATCAAGGCAATTTCTTACTGGATAGAGGTCTTCGGGGCTGAAAAGGTTATATATATGGATGGGGCCCCTACTGAGGCAAATCAGATTATGTCCGCAAAACAGTTTGAGACATTCTCCCTCCCCTATATTATCGAAGTACACGAGCGGGCCCTGTTTATGGGCGTGAAGAGATTCTCCACCCATGTATGCGGAGAACAGAATCTCAACCTTGAACTCTGGCAAAAAGTGCCTATGGGGGATGCGGGCATAATGAGCTTCGGGCATGAGGTTGACCTGAATAAGGTGAAGAGGATGTTTGGAGATAGGTGTATCATAGCGGGAAATGTAGAACCAAGCAGGATACAACTGGGCTCGCCAAGTGAGGTGTATGAACTTTGCAAAAAGGCAATTATTGATGGGAAGGATTCCCCCAGGGGATATATCTTTATGCCCGGCTGCGAACTGCCTCCAGACGCTCCCCCTTACAACATATACACGATGAAAAAGGCCGTTGATGATTTCGGATCGTATTAGGCCCAAATGATGATCAGGGTATAAGAGGCGCAGAAAGGTGAACACATCAAGCACCGGCATCTGTCACCCGATTACCCGGACCGTCTTTTATCACACATGATCGGGCATCCCGGATTTTTAGAGCCATGATTCTGCCGGAAGGGTTCCCTGCTGTCTCGCAGAATTAGCCGCACTTTGAGGTCGAGAGAGGCCGGCCTCTGCACGGAACCTCCTTACGGCGAAAAGACGGGGTGCTGCCTGCCATACAGAATTGTAATCTCGATCCTGCAGGAATGACGGATTCCGCATCCATGCCGCTTAACCGGACCCCGTTGGTCTTGAGGGGCCGGTGCGGGCCGGTTTCATTTATTGCGTTGACAAAATATTGCTTGGACTATATAATTATCTATTGATTTATTATAACATTAAGGATCAGCGGTCCCGGGCCGAAACATATTCTTTCTGTTACGACAATTAAATAGTCTGGAGAAATTTATGGTGGCAAACAACAAGCTGTTTTCTACGATTCAAAACGAACGCGTATCCAATATAGTGGAAAAAAGGATCAGAAAGGCTATCTTTGACAATCATTTTAAAGTAGGAGATAAAATTCCCTCAGTAAGGGAGTTCGCTGAAACATTTGGCGTCAGTCGCACCACTATCCAGGAAGCATTGCGTGGTCTGGAAAAATCCGGGCTTATCGTTATCAAAAAGGGAGCGACAGGGGGAAGCTTTGTAATGAAGGGCGATACAACGTCGGTCACGGATTCACTAAAAGATCTGTTACACCTGAAACAGGTGACCCTGCAAAACATCGCAGATGTGCGCCTTCTTATAGAGCCGCCTATCTGTGCCATGGCTGCAGAAAAGATCACGGACGACGATATTGAACGTTTGGAACAGTGGAACCAGGAACTGAAATTTATGTTCCAGTCCGGCAATCCGAACCTCGAAAACGACCCGACGATGCATACCCTTATCGCCCAGACGTTAGGGAATCCCCTTCTTACTATATTTGTGAAGACATTAATGGAAATACACACTTATAAAATGTCTGACCTGAAGCTAAGCAAAAAGATGAAGATGGATATTCTTAATCAGCACCAGAAAATCATAGAGGCTTTGAAGAAAAGACGAGGGGCTGAGGCTGCCGAAAATATGCGGGAGCATATCAGCAGTGTCCGGGAATATCTTTTAAGCATTGGATAATCGATAGATTTACCAACAACAAAACCAGAGTACGGCACAAAGGTTATGACGTTCCCGTAACAACGAAAAGAGCAGGGGAGCAATACATAATTGCACGACCTGATTGTGCTATCACAACAGGGCCGTAAAGTTAAGAACCTGTTCCTGTGTTTCCTGCTCTGTGCTGGGGTCTTACGGCGGGCATTTGGCGCAGATGGACCTGAACTGCATGGTGCTCAGATAGCGGTCTCCCCTGTCGGGCAGTATGACGACGATCGTCCCGTGGTCTATCTTCCGCGCTAAGCGCAGCGCCACCGCAACAGCAGCGCCGCTCGATGTCCCGACGAAGATCCCCTCTTTCTGGGCAAGGAAGCGGGTTGCCTCAAAGGCCTCGCCGTCCTCGACCATCTCTTTCTGATCCATTATTTTGGGGTTGTATATGCGGGGGACTATCGATTCGGTCATATTCTTTAATCCCTGAATGGTGTGGCCCATGACCGGTTCGACGCCGACGATCTTCACGGCCGGTTTTTTCTCCTTCAGGTATTTTGCAGTGCCCATAAGGGTCCCCGTTGTACCCATGCCGGCGACAAAATAATCAACACCCCCGTCGGTCTGGGCATATATCTCAGGTCCCGTTGTTTCGTAGTGTGCAAGGACGTTGTCTTCGTTATCGTACTGGTTCGGCATGTAATATTTGTTTGGGAACTCTTCCATGAGCAGGTGCGCCCTTTTGATGGCGCCGTCGATATTCTCTTTTGCGGGCGTGAGAAAGACGCTTGAGCCGAGCCCTTCCAGGATAAGCCTTCTCTCAGTGCTGACGCATTCCGGCATGCAGAGGTCGACGCGGTACCCTTTTGCAGCTCCGATCATGGCAATGGCGATCCCCGTATTGCCCGACGTAGGTTCAAGGATGGTCTTGTCTTTTGTAAGCTCTCCCCGTTCCTCCGCCTTTGTGATCATATAGAGGGCGGGGCGGTCTTTGATGGAGCCCCCGGGGTTGCACCCCTCAAGCTTACAGAGGATCTTCACGCCTGGAGGTGTATCGATATTCATCAATTCTACAAGCGGTGTGTTGCCGATGGCCGACAGTATGTTCATAAAAATTCTCTCCCGATCTGTTGTAGCATTCTTATTTCTTAAAAAGATTAACAGAATTATATTCTATATACAAGAGAAAGGCCATATGCGACTTGACAAAAGGGTATTCCGAAACTAAAAAGGTAGAAGGAAGCCGGTGAAAGGTGACGTATCAGGGATAACAGAAAGGAGGCGTGTAATGAAAGACGTACATGAAATGTTTACACGGTTCAAGGAAGAGTTTCCCCGGATTAATGAAGGTCACGAGGCGCTGGGCAAGCAGATCCACGTGCAGGGAGGGCCGTTGCCCGAGAAGGTCCGCTGGCTGATAAAGATCGCTGTTTCAGGCGCCAGCGGCCACAGGATATCCCTTGAGACACACATCGTGAAGGGCAGGAAGTCAGGGCTCACCGACGAGGAGATAAAGCATGCGCTGCTCCTGCTGATCCCCACGGTAGGCTTCCCGGCCTTTATGGAGGCCTATTCGGTGTATAATACCATGAAGACGGGGAAGAAGTAATACAAAGCACGATTCGATACTCGATAAACCCGTGAGGCGTGAGGCGAAAAGCTGTTCAACGTTCTATGTTCAAGGTTATGCTGTAGTCCCCTTACGACTCACGCC